>JBBRJL010000031.1:0-11632 GCA_038219375.1 Chitinophagales bacterium
TAGATTGGAAAGGTTTGTATATGGGAAGCATCAATGCGTCCCTGCCTGATGGCTTTAAGAAAGGAGCCAATAAAATATCTTTTGCAGTACAGGATTTGATGATAGACAAAACAGGATTTTGGGGCGATATAAGTGTCAATAACGTGGTGTCAATTGATGATGGTTCAGTGGGTAATTGGAAGTTTAGTATTGTCAATTTGAGTGTCAATATTGAGGCTAGTGCCTTAGCTGGCGGAAGCATGGATGGCGGTATCAAAATACCAATCGCAGAGACAGCCTTAGGATATTCAGCAGCTATCCAAAAAGGAAATAATGGAGTCAACTGGCAGTTTGCGGCAGAGCTTCAGACCGACCTCCAAGCAGGATTGTGGTTGGCTACCTTATCACTTTTAGAAGGTAGTACCGTCTCAATAGAGAAAAAAGATAACAAAATCATACCTTCGGCCATACTGAATGGATCCATCACGATAGGATTTAATAGTAGTCCCAACCAACAGACGCCGCTCTCTAAGTTGGCTTTGAATGGCATACAGTTTCAGGAATTGACGGTAACTGGCGGGGGCGAAAAACCTGTGATAGGCTTGCAGTTTGTCTCTTTGGCCAATCAGCCTGGTGGTATGTTTTCTATGAATAAGTTTCCGATCAACCTTACTGCTTTGTCTTATGACAACGGTTTGAAACCTGGTATCAACTTTGGACTGAAAGTCAATCTCTCCAAGGGTAGTAATGCATTCGAAGCAGAAACAGACTTGAAAGTGCTAGCTAAATGGAATGTCGGCCAGAAAAAATTTGAGTTTGAAGGCATTGAGTTACAAAGTATAACAATTGGTGCCGACCTTGGTGTGATGAGTATCACTGGGACTGTCAATCTTTATAAAGAAGATGCTGTCTACGGTACTGGTTTTCGTGGTGATCTAGAAGCTAATCTCAAATTTGCTTCTATTGCGATAAATGCCACAATACAACTTGGCAAAATAGGTGATACTGATCCCTCTGACGAAACGGCAAATAATTACAGATATTTTTTCATAGATATAGGCGCAAGATGGGGCGTAGGAGGACTACCTATTCCAGGTGTCGGCGCGGTTGCTTTTTATGGTTTTGGCGGTGGCGTCTACAGGAATATGGATCGTCAATCTGTAGTAGCTGTTACCAATGACAAGATACCTGACAAGCAAGGTCCCGGTACTATGAAAGCGGGGGAGACTAGAAGTGGTGTCATTTATACGCCCAAAAAGGGAACCTTTGGGTTTATGGCATCCGTGACCTTAGGTACTACAGGCGAGCCTACTAGTTTTAATGGGGATTTAAAACTTACTGTTCAATTTAATACAGACAACTTTGGCGTGACTAAAGTGATAATTGACGGCAAAGCATATCTAATGGGGCCTATTGCTGATAGGAGTAAACGACTGTTAGAAGTAGGCATAGAAATAGAAATGGATTTT
Source organism: Chitinophagales bacterium (assembly GCA_038219375.1). GTDB lineage: Bacteria > Bacteroidota > Bacteroidia > Chitinophagales > Saprospiraceae > OLB9. Next base: position 1,449 of record JBBRJL010000031.1, read on the forward strand.
GAGAAACCTATGTTTCATGCAGCAGTGACCATAGATGGTGGCTTCAATAAGAGTGCACTTAATGTAACTGTAGCGGCTTCGCTTGCCTTACATTTTGAACCAGGTCTTTGGTATATTAAACTCGGTGAATGGACCAATGATGATGAACCGTGGAATGATCCCAAAAGAATTCAGGTAGATATCGCTCTTGGTAGCCAGGTTTTGAGCGCAAGCCTTAATTTTAACGCTTATTTTATGATGGGAAATGATATAGGAGATTTACCTAGATCCCCACTAAAAGTAAGAGAAGCTTTAGGTTTAAATAATCAAGCAGGAGGTTCCAAGCCGACAGATACCAAAGTATTTATAGGAAAAGGCTTTGCTTTGGGTGCAGGCATTAGGTTTACTGCAAATGCAAATTTCTTTGTATTCTATGCTGATATAGAGTTTATTTTTGGGGCTGATTTATTACTTGCAAAAAGTCCAGTTACCTGCAATGGCAGTATGGATTATGGTATCAATGGTTGGTACGCAAAAGGTATTGCTTATGCATATATACACGGTGATGTAGGACTGAGGTTGAAAATGTGGGGATTTGAAGGCAAATTTAGCTTGTTAGAATTTATGGCAGCTGCACAGATGAAAGCAGAAATGCCTAATCCAATATGGATAAAAGGAGATTTTGCAATTCATGGAAGCATCCTGAATGGTATGATAAAAGTTAGTACTAAATTTGGGTTTGAAGTAGGTTCGAAATGTCAATGGGGCGATGGATCTGGAGATATGTTACCTATCATTGCAGAGCTGTTACCAGAGAATGCTACTGATGGCTCAGTATTCGAAGCGCCACAAGCTGCTTTTAATTTTGTGGTAAATAAATCAGGCGGGACGAATCAATTTACCATTAAGGATTATAGCAAAAAGAAAAAAGGGGTGACAAGAACCTTCAAGGTAGAACTTACGAAAGTTGAACTTAAATTAGGTAATGCAGTGGTTGCTGGAAAATACCACTTAAATACCGCGGGTAACGGAATCACTTTCATACCTAAAAATACACTAGAGGAAAAGAAAAATTATACTTTTTATGTAGAAGCAACAGCTTTCGAAAGGAAGTCTAGTAAATGGACGGTGGCTGATGTCGAATTTAAAACGACAACTTTCAAGACCGGATTACGACCAGATTATATCCCTCAAGAAAACTTGGTGAGTGCTTATCCGCAGATAGGTCAGCGTTATTTCTTGCCTAAAGACGAACCCAAAGGTAATATCAGGGTAGGCTTAAGTCAATGTTATCTTCTGGACCAAAAAGAGGACAAAGATTTTAAATATGAGTATAAAATGAGATTGATAAATCAAGAAACAAAAATAGCCATTGAAGTTCCTTTTACTTGTTCTGGAGATAATTTCTCTTATAATATGCCTAATTCATTGTCAAAAGAAACCGTGTATGAAGTAACAGTATTGAGAATCGCCAAACCTAAACAGGCACCTGTCAATACAAAGGACAATACACGCCTTGTATACAAAAACGAAAAAGGCGAAGTAATAGACGCGCCTACTGAACCTGGTAATAAAAACAATAATAAAGGTGGTGGTGGTATGCAATTTGGAGGCGGAAAGACGAATAATAACCAACCCGCAGATAGCGGTAGCAAATTGATGGTAAGACACAACACTGTAAAAGAACAAACAGTATCTGGAAGCACCGTAGAGAAAGAATTGTTTAAATATTATTTTAGAACTAGCAAACACAATACAGCAGAGGAGAAATTTAATGCGTACAAAACCGCTGGTACTGCAGGCGAACAGAATTATGCACAAACCGCACAAGTTGCAGGTACTATGTACACATACCCTACATCTATAAAGTTTCCATTATTACAAGGTCAAGAAAATATGGACTCGTACGATGCTTATGGGTATTACAAAGAAAAATTTGATATTATGGTAGAGCCATTGGCAAGTACTCATTTAGTTTGGGGAAGTAATAGTTACTTTGAAAATATCAATAGTAGGATATACGAATATAAGTACAAAGGTTCTGGAGACCCTACGAGTTATAATTTTGCTTTCAATAGGTATGCTCAGGGTCATATTTTCTTTGGACTTGACAAACAAACATTTGATAGGAGACCTATACAAGCGATCAAAGTCTGGCACTCTTCTACAGAAGGACCTATTAATATTGCGGATAATCAGTCCATCATGCAACCAAAAGCAAAGTTGTCGAGCAATGAGATTAATAAAGCAAAACAGGGACAAAAAATAATCGAACAATATCCGACAAATCCAGTATTACCCCTAAATATTTATTTACCCGCAGTAGCGTTGTTAGATGGTATCACTGTTTATGCGAAACATAGAAGTAGGTGTGTTAGTGATCACATTACAAACAAGAATGAAAAAGAGTGTATTAAAAGCCATGCCTTACCTGCGATTACTTATAGCCCTGGTTCCGGTTTTCCTAATTACAATCCTTATAATCTGACAGTAGGTCAAAATTATAAGTTCAAAATCACGTACGGTTACCTTAGCGAACAACCATTTACCAAAGAATTAACTTTTAAACCATAATTAGAATTGTCATGAATATTTTATTTAGAATTTTAATAATAATTGCCATCACTTCTAACATGGCGCTAGGTCAAAATCAAGACCAAGAAAATAGAATTTTTGATACTACAGATGTCAAAAAGTACAGCCATAATGTCATAGTAAAATTAGAGAAGGGCAAAGTGATATTGAGATGGGCTCCGACAGATTACGTGTTTTGGGAATTGGGCAATACTTCGGGTTATACCATAGAGAAAATGGCACTAAAGGCAGACCCATTCACCAATCCTGATGCAATATCAGATGAAGAATTGGTATTTACAAAAATAGCAGGTATGCCGATGATGCCATGGACTGTAGAGCAATTTAAAGCCAACATTAAGGATACTACCAATACTTATCTAGGTGTGGCAATGGAAATGTTGTATGGTGAAGTTGGCGCTAATGGTGACATTAGTAGTGGTGTATCATTGCAGCAGACGCTTATGGAGCAACAAAATAAACATTCGTTTGCATTGATGGCAGCAGATTTGAATTCAGAAGCAGCCAAGAGTCTTGGGTTAAGGTATGAAGATACAGATGTGAAGGATGGAATGTTTTATGTTTATAGAATATATTTTAATGGAAGTGATCCAGAAGTTGAGACTGATACTATTGAGATATTTATAGATAAAAGTAAAATAACACCGCAACAAGCAGTAACAAATTGTATGGTAGAAGCATTCGACAAAGAAGTAAAACTTCTTTGGACATCACACAATAGTGCCTATTTTTCTGCTTTTGATATCGAACGTTCTGGAGATAAAAAACTATGGACCAAGCTCAATGCCAAGCCTTATGTAAGTAGTTCTATCAATGAAGGAAATGCATTTATCTATTTCGATACCTCTGTCGTTAATAGCAAGATTTACCACTATCGCTTGAGGGGATATACACCATTCGGAGAAATGGGACTTTATTCAGAAATTATGACCACGACACCCAAAGACCTGACACCACCTGCACCTGCATTTGGTATTAAAGCTAAGGATCAGAGTGGGGCAGTGCTTATCACATGGGATGCCTTCCCTACGGAGTCTGACCATGATGGATTTTATGTGGGTAGAAGTTATCTTGCTTCGGGTGGATTTGAGAAGATCAGCGCCAAACTTAAGAAAGAAGAACGTGCGTTTTTAGATTTGCAGCCTGACTTTCTAGAGAATAATTATTATGCTGTAATCTCTGTTGATAAAAGCGGAAATGAAGCGTTAAGTTATGTAGCCCTAGGATATGTGGTAGATAGTTTGCCACCTACACCACCTATAGGTCTTGCAGGTGTAATAGATACCACAGGTTTTGTGAGAATAAGTTGGGATCGTGGTCCAGAGGCAGACATCATTGGTTATCGAGTATATTGGGCAAATGATACTTTATCTGAGTTTTCGCAATTGACAGGTGATGTTTTGTCACATACTGTTTTTTATGATTCTGTCAATGTCAAAACCTTGTCTGAGTTTGCTTTTTACAAAGTTGTAGCAGTGGATCACAGATACAACCACAGTAAGTACAGCAAGATTCTATCACTGCAAAAGCCTGACCTTGTACCACCTGCAGCACCAGTGATAACCAAGTACAATCAAGAACAACTATCTGTAAATTTTTCTTGGGTTAATAGTGTATCTGATGATGTCGTCAAGCACCGTTTAGAAAGGAAAGTAGGTGATGAAGAATGGAAAGAAATTAAGACATTCGTTCAAAAGGAAAAACAGTGGACGGATAAGGAACTTACAGCTGGAAAAGCATATAGCTATCGAGTAGCAGCCATCGATGATGCTGATAATATTACATATTCCAAACTTCTGGAAATCACAGCGATAGACAGAGGACTGAGAGATGATGTAGAAAATCTAAAAATCGTAAATAAAGACGGAAAGTCCTTTCTTGAGTGGAAATATAAAAATGTAAATAACGCCATTTTCGTAGTGTACAAACAAAATATAGATAAGAAGACTTATGAGCCAATAGCAAGATTGAGCAATGCAGAACAGTCTTACCAGATTCATGATTTGTCATTAAGTTACGGCGTACGTGTGATGTATAGTGATGGTGGTGAGAGTAAATTGCTGACAACAAATTGAGTTTTATTGTGATATTCCAATAAATTAAACCCAAATTCCGCATTAGACTTTATTCATATGAATATTTAACAAAATAGTTGACATTGCTCGGAGATTTTATCCCGCAGGTGTATCCTAAGTTACATTGATGACATAAAATTTAGAACGATGACAAATATGAAGTCAGATTTCCATGTAGTTCATTTCTAATGTGGATTTTGGATTAAACATTTCTTATTTACCTAGATTTGGTGTTCTGGCCTGCTATGTCTCTGATGTAGCAGGTCTTTTTTATTTTAACCCAAATTCCGAATTAGACTTTATTTGAATGAATATATAACAAAATAGTCGCCATTGCTTGGAGATTTTATCTTGCTGGAGTAGCTCCGTGTTGCCTAAGTTACAGCAAGGGCATAAAATTGAGAATGACCAACGGTGCAAAGCAAAATCGTGATGCTAAATAACGATTTAATGATTGCCCCATACAAAACTTTGCATTACATCCTCTGTCTCCAAATCTCCATGTAGTTCATTTCTAATGTGGATTTTGGGTCAAACCGTAATTATACATTAGGATTTGTGATAGATTTTCTAAACCATATTTACTGTTTAATAAACTATACTTCTGATTTTTACATTTTTTTACACTTTTTACATTTTTCTTATATACTCGATCGATCAATAAGGGGGAACTTTGCAGTGTTATTTATCATCATTTATTTTTCAGTAAAATTAAAATACAATGCTCGTTCAACCTTCCACAAATACCTTAACACACCAAGGCGAAATACAAGGGATTACCAAGACATTAATAGATCGTGTTCTAGATAAGTCGCTTGAAGATTTTAAAAATGAAGATTTTATTTCGGGTGTCCATAATTTATGTGTTCGACTAGGTAAATTATTGCAAACTCATGGTACAGATACATTTAGAGAATGGATAAAAGAATATTGTCTTGCACATCCTGTTAGCCATTATTTGATGCAATCTCCGTTTACTAAAAGGTGTTTTGACAAACCCAAAGGTTATGCAGGTGACGCTACCTTGATTGATTACATTTACAGAATTGGTGAGTTACAGGAAGACCACACAGCAATTGGGAAAATGATACACGATGCATGTATTATGTCTTCTTGCTGTGATAGTGTAAGGTGGCGAGCACAGCATCTAGGTAATGAAATTAATATATTACATGCGCAGAAAGGACGAAAAATATCTGCTATTTCTATTGCTTCTGGTCATCTCAGAGAATTATCGTATGTAGATAGTTTTGATAGTAAAATTAAAAATTTTGTAGGCTTGGATCAAGATGAAAATAGTAACGCAGAAGCTAGAAAAAGTTTTCCGTACAAAAATCTATTTGTTTTTGATGAATCGATCAGATATGTACTATCTAGGAAGCTACCCGAGCAGTCATTTGATCTGGTATATTCTACAGGTTTGTTTGACTATTTGGATGATAAATTAGCTGCCAAGATGACATCCAGAATGTTTGACCTTGTCGCTTCAGGTGGCAGTATGATTATTCCGAATTTTGCCAAAGGTATGCCTGAACAAGGATATATGGAAGCCATTATGGATTGGTATCTCATCTATCGTGACGAAGTTCAGTTATTTAATTTTATGTCTGAACTTGATATGAGTGAAGTGGAGAGTTATGATATTTATAGTGATCCTTCTGGCAATGTTCTATATTTAAAGGTGATTAAAAAATAACATTTAAAAATAAATAAAATTAGATTAAAATGAACACAAAAATCAAATTAACCATTCTTGCTTTTTTACTTTTCTTAAGTCATTTTGCATTTGCTTTGACCATTGAGCTCACGCCTTCTTCCTTTCCATGTGGTACGACAACGGTTTCTGCCACTACGGGATGCAGTTTTATGGGAGCCATTGAGGTCACGGTTGAAGGTAATCCGTCCGGTGTCGTCATAAGCAATGTTTCTATGATCGTAGGCGGTGCCTTTACATTTAATATTACGGTAAGTGCTTCATCACCAGCGGTCGGTCAACTCAATTTCAGAGTACTTACTTCCAATGACCCTACTGGATGCGCTTTACCCAATGCTCAAGATGACGTAGCAGTTAACTTCTTGTGTGCTTGCAATCTTGTGGTGACGACGACCACTACTGATGAAAGTTGTTTTGAATGCGCCAATGGTACCGCTACCATTACATTGGTTGGAGCATCTGATCCCATAACTTATTTGTGGAGTAACGGAGCCACCACGGATGCGATAGAAAATCTCGCACCCGGTGATTATTCAGTGGTAATTACAGATGGTAATAATTGTGTCTCTACTTCATCAGTTACCATAAATCCGTACATTTGTACACCATTCCAGATCGTTTCCAATGTCATCAGTGCCATTTGTCATGATGATTGTAATGGTAGTATATCAATCGTAGGACTGAGCGATGGATCTAGTCCAGTATTAATAGCTTGGAATACTGGCGAAAATTCCAATTCGTTAATTAATCTATGTGCAGCAACCTATGTTGCTACAGTTACAAATGAAAATAATTGTGCAGCAATTTCAAGTTTTGTAATAAGTCAATCAGCTCCTATTGTTTTGACTATTGATACTGTCATAAATTTCAGTCCTGCTGCACCGGGTAGAGTCATCATATCAATGTCAGGAGTTCAATCAGGATATAGTTGCGGATGTCAACCAATCACGGGCATATGCGGTATCTGTGTTGAAACTAGTTTGACATCAGCTTCCATGGAAGGACTTAGTGTAGGTTGTTACCAAATGATCATCACCAATCCCAATGGATGTGCAGCAATAACAGATACTTTTTGTATTCAAGATATTACTTCATCTATTAAAGACATTAAAAAAAGTAATATTCAAATATTTCCAAACCCTGCAAGTGATGTCATTACCGTACAGTATCAAGATGGAAGTCTTCCAGAAGAAATGGTTTTGAAAAATGTATTTGGCACAACCATTGCACGGTACAGCCACACAAATACCATAGATGTTAGCGCTTTACAATCTGGTCTATATTTTGTTACTTTTTATAATCAAAATCATACCTTTACGCACCCTATTACCATACAACGTTAGGTTTAAATAGATTCCGATATTTTTAATTGAATATCTTTGCGCCATTAAAATAGAATATTGAACATTTTTAAAAATCATATTTTAACATTTCTGCTGACATGCTTATCATTTATGGTAGCAAGTCAGCAGTTTACGACCGAATTTGAATTTCTCAATGCTGAGGATGGGCTTGCCCAAAATCATGTCTTCAGTGTCAATCAGGATAAATATGGTTTCATGTGGTTTTGTACAATGGGTGGTTTATCCAAATATGATGGCTTTACTTTTACCAATTATTACTATAGTGAAGAAGACTCTACTACTATATCTTCATCTCATACCGATAAGTTTTTTGAAGATAGTAAAGGAAGATTTTGGGTTACCACCACTCGAGGATTTAATCGTTTTTACAGGGAAACGGGTAAGTTCAAAAGATATCTCCATAATAATGAAAATGATAAAACAATCGGACATAATAGTACTCGTGGTGTTGCCGAAGATGCAGAAGGTTTTCTGTGGATTGTACATGGAAAAGGGGTAGATAGATTTAATCCTGAGACTGAAACATTTGAACATTATTATGACGAAAGATTTTCAGTAGGCAGGTATGTTGGCGATATTCTTATTGAAGATGATGGTAATATTTGGTTAGTTGGGGAGAAAGGGCTGTTTAAGGTTTTAAAAAATCAAAAAAAACTTCAGTTTTTTGGTTGTCCTGAGATAAAAGCTGATGTCCCTGTTCAAGGGCGAGAAATATATAAGGATAATAGAGGTAATATTTGGGTTGGATTTAATAGGGGTTTGAGTAAGTTCGATCCAAAGTCAGAACGATTTGAAGTCATAGATTTTGGTTCATTTGTATTAGATATAGTGGCATTAAATGAGTACCAAAAAGACATTTTACTAATTGGTACTTTAGGCGCTGGCATGGTAATTTACTCAATTTCTAAGGCTGAAATCATCAACGTTTTTAATTACTCACCTTCTGATCCAAAGGGAATATCAGGTTCAGCAGTGTATTCCTTATTTGTAGATAAAACACAGAATCTATGGATTGGTCTATTTTACGGACTGAATCGTATCAATCCCCAAAGTCAGAGATTTCCACTACTACAGAATGAAAGTGGGGTCAATAATTTAAAAAATTTCACGCTTTATGTTTATCAGGATCCACTTGGTGGATACTGGACCAATACTATGGAAGGATTATTTTATAGGAAATCGCTTTACAGCAATTACGTTAGTGTACTAGTAGACCCACATTTCAAAACAGGTTTTAATGATGTAAGATGTATCGAAGGTGATGAATCTGGTGCGGTTTTAATCAATGTGAGGTCCAATGGCTTATATCTATTTGATACTAAGACACAAAAAATATCTAATTTTGGTCCAGTTGAGCTTTTTAAAGAAAAAAACATATTTAGCATCAAAACGGATAATAATAATCCAAATTTGTTGTGGTTAAGCGGGTCAAGTGGATTTTGTTTGTTGAATAAAACCACGATGGATACGACTTGGTATAGTCCCACTTCGATCAATGATAATTTGAAATCCAACAATATAAATTACTTTATACAAAACGAAGATGGTGGGTTACTTTTTGTCAGTAATGGTAATCTATGCTTATTTGAACCTAAGGATTCAAGCATTCGAATCATAGATCCAAATTATAAAATTAAGGGAAGTGCACATGCACTTTCAATAAATAAAGAGAAGGTTTGGATAGCGACGGTAACAAATTTATATACCTACCATTTGATTGATCATACTTGGACGATTATAAAACGATCTGATGGTGTCACAGATTTACAAAGCGTTGGACTCCAAATTGATAATAATAATGTAGCTTGGAGTATTTTGGGAACAGAAATAACTAAGATAGGACAAACGCCTGAAAAAACTTTGCATTACCAATCACCTACTTCCTTCGTCAATGGCATAGGTGCAAAAACTCGCAAAGGACTTCTTTTATTTGGTGGGTCCAATGGTGCAATTTTGATTGATCCGGAAAACTTTTACAGAGATACTATTTCGCCAAAAGTAGTATTTACAGGGCTTGAGATTGCCAATAAACCTATTGTACTAGACAAGGAAAATGAGTTTGTAAATGCCATAAATATCAATTTTGAAGATAAAGTCTTTACCTTGAAATTTGCGGCTGTTCATTTTTTATTTCGTGAACAGATAAAGTATCGTTATCAATTAAAGGGTTTTGATAAAGATTGGATGGAAGCTGGTACTGAGCGATCTGTAACCTATACCAATCTGCGTCCAGGGCATTATACTTTTATGGTAGAAGCAATAACAGAAGATGGTGTAAAGTCCGAGATGCCTTTGGAAGTATTGCTTTACATCAAACCTCCATATTATCTGACAATTCCCTTTTACCTTTTAATTGCATCTTTGGTGGCATTATTGATATTTGTATACTACCGCATTAATCAAAAAGCCAAACGACTTAATAAAGAAAAAGAATTGGCCGAAAAAAATGCAGAGTAC
>JBBRJL010000032.1:0-11303 GCA_038219375.1 Chitinophagales bacterium
CTAAACCTGTGCAGCTTTAGCGGCATCACTCATAACCTGATCATTCGATTTTCACCACCTTATGTCTTTCTTTGACGTATTTGTTTTGTATCTCAAAAATATAGAGACCATTTGGGATGTCGGAGATATCTAGCTGATTATCTGTGGTGGTCACTGTCTTGACTATTTGACCATTAATGTTTTTAATACTTACTTTGGCTTCTTCTTGTAGGCCTTGGATATGGATGAAGTTGTTTGTGGGATTGGGATGGATTTTTAGGTAATTATTAATGGCAACATCTTGTGCGGATGTTTTTATACCTAATTTATTACCATCTATGAGCATCCACATATCTGTGTCATAACAAGATAAATCTAAATCATCATCATATAATGCATGATCTGTACATATTAAGAGATTATGATCAGATGTCTCTGTAAGGTATTTTATTTCATCTATATAATGATTTTCTCCCATTTCTTGTGAGAACTTTACTTGCCAGATTCCATTTTCATAGATTTGATAATTTAATGTTTGAGGTATATCGCGAGGATAGACTGAACCATAGGTTTTGGTAATCATTATGGGTTTATTTGAATATTCAAGCATTCCATAACCAATTACTAAACTATTATCACCTTGAACAAATTCTGCATTAGATAATATATTCATATCATAATCACATACTATGGCATTGATTGTATTTGTACGATATATGTACAACACCAAATGTTTTGATGTTGTAGATCTAAGACTAATATTATAAGTATCATCATACATCTCAACAAACTTTCCAGTACTTAATCTACCGATGGGATTTAATCGCTTGTCATACATCTGAATATAACATAAATCTGGCTTTACAGCTCTAGTGACACCATCAAAAAAGTCGTAGTTATAAGATACCAATATCGTATCATTTTCCAAAAACATCATCTTCCCACCAGGTGTTGCGTGTCTTAGAGTTGAAAAATCTAGATATTTATCCTTTGGATAATACATGGTGTCCATTCGTAAGTACGTTAATTGTCCTTCACTATTAAATATGGATAGTTCTAAATGCTTTTTATTAATTGCGGTATTATTATTCAAATACAGAAATTGTTCGTCATTAGTTTTTTGAAAAATCCGATTCCCTTCTGAATGTGGAGCAACTGTTGCTGTATTAGGATTATCCTTATCCCAACAGTTATAATCATTTAGTTGGCCATCATCCACACTATAAACTCTTTTACAAACATATGAATCCGCCCCGAATAAATTATATGAAAATGGGACAAGATCACTCGTATGGCTTGTCAGTCTACGCATGGTGATTAATTCTACATTATTATTTTTTATCTCGATGGACTGTACGTACTCCTGTCTATCGCTATGACGATTATCAAAAACTGTCGTCCATAAAATTTTCCCTGTTTGCAAATCTACTTTATAGATAATAGCACCATATATGTGTGAAGTTGTACCAAATGATGTAGAATACCCATACATATATTGTCCATCAATAATTGGTTTCCAATTCCAAGGCCTAATATGAGTAATAGCATTGTATCCATCTGTGAATCTTCCAGCAAGGCGCTCAATAGGAAAACCAATATTAGTGCTATCATACACTGTATAATGCCAGATCGGTTCATTAGATTTAAATTCAGGAGGAGTATATGATGCTTTAGGATCTCTTTGGATTTGAGCAATAGAAATACATTGAGTTAGAAATAAGAAAAAGATTAAAAAGTGTCTCATTATAAGAAATTTATGATTTGCTTTAAAATATTCGTATTAAGCCTATGGCAAATAATAAGGGAATGCCCACGACAACATCCCCATATTTACTATTATTTTGGACAATTAGGTGTTGATTGACAAGGGGCAAGTTGCAATACACAAGGTGCATTAGGAAGAGGTATAGAGCACTCTCCTTGTAAATAATAGGCGTCATGACAAATTTCAACCTGTTGTGTAATACTATTTAAACAATATGTTGTTTCTCTTTTGCAACATCCATCACTATAGCAGGGTATATCCTTTATACATAAAAAACCATAATAATCGTCACAATTCTTAGCATAAACATAACATGTTTTAGAGCAAGAAGCCTTGTAATATTGTGCCTTAATAGCTTGATTTGCAATTCCACATGGGGCATTATTTGTAGGACAAGGAGAAAATGCATTATTTGGGTCAGATGCCCACAAAGACATAAATGCAAACTCAAATTGCGGCTGTAAGTCAGCCTCTATTTGGCTTCTTATATCTAGTCTCTCATTAAGAGGCAGTGCAGACCATGCTATTATCCAATTCCAGCAAGCAGATGATATTGGCGATGAGAAAGAATATTGAAAATTACTAAAAATAACATAAGAATTTGATGCACCAGAACTTTGACAGAATTTAATATCCATTGTAACATCATATCCACATGGAAATGCCGGCAAAGATGGATGATAAATCTTATTGTTGCCTAAGATAGGTAAAGTTATTGTAAATGATGTAGCCCCTACGCAATTAACATTTACATCACTATTTTCATCACATGTCAGCATAGCACTTACATTCACCTGATCTACTCTCGACTGAACTTCATACTGTTGATGATACATTTCCCTAATATTTGTGATAGTACTTTCAAATGATTTTTGCCTTGCTTGTAAAATATCATTTTCGCTTACTGCAACTTGTCCATTTTTTAAAATATTGTCATCACTACAAGCTAACAATGTGAGAGCGATTCCCATTATAAGAATCAAACCGAAATTAAAAATTCTTTTTACCATGATTATTTGGTTTAAAAATGTGAAATAATAAAAATAATTCACCAAAAAAGAACTTACCTTTGCATTCCCATTTAGTCGTGGGTGGGGCCTGCTACTCTGATTTCAGAGATTAATAGTAGGTTCCATTTTGATATAATTTATGTTAAAAGTAAACTTCTAATTAATTCATTTGCTTTTTCATATTTATGTTTTTGAATTAAATATATTATTAATACTCCATAAATATAAATACCAGTAAATTAGCAAAAGATTTTCTAAATATCCCTTACATCATCATTTCGTTTTCGTTACTAAAGCAATAAAGCACCAATTTATGTCTTTAATAACCCATCCATCTTGTAAAATCGGGGTGCAATAAAATCTTCACTTTCTCCTTCCACTCACAGTTATCTCGAAGTCATTTTGTGCCTACAGTTGCGTAATATCTTCTGATAACGATCGCAAGGTAAGGAGATAATTTGTTTTTTCCAAATATTTTTTAAAGAAAATGCAAAAATAAATATCTTTTTTCATACATACATACATACATACATGTTGATAATCAATCACTTACAAAATAAAAAGAACATAGTCCAAAGAACTGAAGAATATACTAATTAATGATCACGCAAGGCCTAATCACTCGATCTCAAAATCTAAAAATCCTTATGAGCAAGTCGCTTGTTGCAATCAAAGATTACAACGCCAGTAAGTACTATAACTTGTCACGCAAGGCGCGTGATCATTAAATCACTCAATTATCAATCTTCACTACTTTTTTGACGTACCTGATACCATTTCGTCCGGTGATTTCCAGTACATATATACCTGCTGATAAGTGACTTAATGATATTTCCATTCTATTACCGCTGCTATACTTTATAGAAGGTATATATACTTGACCCGATATATGGAGGATCCTCACTTTTTCCATATCTATCAGACCCACATTTGTCGTGAGTATCAGTACATCTTTTATGGGATTTGGATATACTTGTATTTGTGTTTCGTCGATGTTTATCGTTTGATTTTTGCATGCCGTTTTGAAGGTATCTATTTGACTTGTGATAGAAGAAATATCATCACACATGATGCGATATTGGTACTCATAAAGTGTACATTCTGTAAGTGCTGAAAGTACGATTGAGTCAACGCCCCATATCTCTTTCCACTCTACATCTCCCTTTGCCCTATAGTTGACTAAGACAGAATCACTTACCTCGCTTAAGCTCCTTATATTAATATTTACTTTTGTATTTTCTATATTATTAATTGTCAACTCCGCACTATTATTACAATAATTGCGATAGACAGTAATACAATAATCTTCCACTTCACCATATTCATATTCGGTATCATCACAAGCTCCTTCGAAATCTTCATACGACATGATCACACGCATTAACGTAAATCCTTCCACAAAATCATCTGGCACAGAAAAATTGCCTGATACGCCATTTCTTACAGCCTGATCAGTCACGAACACTTCATCTTCGGCATCCCATATTCCATTTTGATTCCAATCAATATAAATTTTAAAATAATCAGGAAATACATTGGACGCATATCCTGCTACAATTTCGAAATCGTACAATAGGTCTGTGTATAACGTTGTCGTCTCTCTGCCTGCAAAATTTCTGTAACCTGATGGCGACGACCCACTTCTATTATCAATATCTCCAAGCTTAAATTGTGCTATCCATTCTTGAGATGCATCTTTGGCTCCAAATGTACAATATTCATTACTAGTACATGAGCCGCACGAGGTAAAAATATCAATAGCATTACTAAAATCAGAAAAGTTTTCATATTTTTTACAAAAAGTCTGTATCCTGACTGAATATCCCTGACAAGTTGGTAAATCACTCAAAACCAAATAATTGGTATCAACCACAAATGTTTGTTTAGCATTATTGGGGTCTGTGATTTCTACGGTATATTCCGTTTCAGGTACATACCCCCAAGACAACTTGATGCTGTTTTCAGTACTAACTGTTTCCAAATCTAATGGCCTATTGCAGCATCCTTCTGTAAATACAAATGAAGAATAACTAAACTGATCTGCAATAAACCCACAATCACTACCCAATTGGATTTCGTATTCTGAACATATATCGAGTCCAGTAATTTCAAAGTTTTTATTGATATTTTGGATAATCGACCAGTTTGTCTGATCTACTTTTCTGTAACGGACCCGAACCTTGGATGTACCAGAATCAGATGCCCATTCAATTTTTATCCCTGCGTCTGTAGAGATGTACGCTATACCCGCAGGTACCGAACATATTTCACACAGATCCATTATATTGCTCAAAGCCCTGTGAGCGTTAAGTTTTCCACCTGTTGTAGTTATATTTTTTAATGAATTATTGGGTGTATTGCCATGAAGTAGCATGTCTTTGGCTACCAAAGCAGCTTGGGCAGGTTGAGTTTTGACCAAGTCCATAAAGGTTTGACAAGGTGCAGAATAAATGAGTCCGATAACACCAGTCACATGTGGTGTAGCCCCAGAAGTACCACCGAAGGGACCATAACCTGTGCGTGTGACAGTATAAGCCTGATGTCCATAAGATCCAATATCAATAGTGCGACGGCCATACCCAGCTTGGTTTTCTTTGACATCAGACTTATTGAGATTGGTCACTGAGATAAGGAAATTGCTTGCACATGACGTTGGTAGATCGCCTTGCAAATCTACATCTATATCCGCATTGGCCGTAGCACCACAACTAATAATCCCTATATATCCAAGTGAATCATAGATAGCACACCAAATTGGTGCAGTCTCCGCTAGCGCATTATCTATACCCCAAGAAGCATTCGTAGCGACCACAAAGGCTCCTTTTTGCCCATTCGTCTCGTTGTACATTTTACGAAGCCTATATGGATAAGCGTAGGCTGCTATGGCATTGGCTTCTGAGGAAGATCCATAATTTACGATCATCATTTTTACATCCCAGTTGACTCCACTTACACCAAGACTATTATTACCCTTGGCACCTACGATACCAGCTACAGGCGTACCATGTCCACCACCTTGATACACATTATCATTTTGGGCCAAGATATCCCAACCACGATAATCATCTATGTAACCATTGGCATCATCATCTATACCGTTGTCAGGAATTTCATGTCTATTTTTCCACAGATTGTCTTTCATATCTTCATGTGCTGCATTAATCCCATCATCTATGATACATACCACTATGGTGTCACCGTTTGGGGTAACTCCACCAGTTGTAATATCCCAAGCCAAATCCATATCCATATCCGCACCAGCTATACCTCCGGTACTACCAGTATTTAAAAATTGCCATTGTTTGGTAAAACCTACGTCGTTTGGTATAGCTCTCGAGGTGATCAATCTATTGCGAGATACATGTTTTAAAATCTGGGTAGATTTGAGTGCTTTTTCAAAAGATATTTCATTTACGTTGGCGAAATCTATAGTGACCAACCACAGATTGAGTGGCTCTGCCATAATTTGTGATGTAGTAAATTGTGAAAACCTTTTTCCTGTAGAGTCCATCTTTTTCCTGACCTGTTCCAAATCACGATTATGCTCTACTTGCACAATAAATTCACCCAAAACGTGGGTCAATTTTTGAGCATTCAAGACATATGAGCTAAAACTTATTGTCAAAATTAAAAAAAACAGCTTAAAAGGAGATAAAAATGACATACAAACAATTTTGCTCAAAATTAAAACATTATTCTGATAGCAATGAAAAAAATATCGTTTTTAGCTTCCAGGAGACGAAAAAATGTAAAAAATAAGTAAAAACCATGAATTTTTTATAAATTACAAAAAAAGTTAATGTATTATTTGTTGCATTACAGCATTTATTACTATATTTGTATTTTAAATATGTTTTAATTCAATTACTAGGGTCATGTTCAAGAAAACACAATTTATTATTTGCATAATCGTTATGTTAAATTCCATGGCGATTTATGGTCAGAAATTGATCAAAAAAGCTGAAATGCAGGCAGAAAATGGAGACTTTCACCTGGCAGTAGATTCTTATAGAAAATATCTTTCTGCCAATTCTTCAGATTATCTCGTAATGTCAAAACTTGCAGAATCCCTTGCCCTTGCAGGAGAGCTCGATGATGCCAATGAACTTTACGAAAATATCACAAAAAATACTTTTATTGAAGCTAATGTGTATAAAAAGCACGGTGATTTGCTCAAAAAACTAGGTATGTTTGTAGAAGCAAAAGCAAGCTACCAAACATACAGCACTTATGCACCTCAAGAAGGACTTCACTGTTTAGATGGTGTTGATTTTGCCATAAAAAGCCAAAGTGACAAACCCCAATATGAGGTGTTTGTAATGCCTACCAATAGCTCTGTTTCAGATTTTGGGCTTACTTTTTACAAAGATTTGCCTGTTTTTAGTTCATTTAGAAATGATGTACTAATGACTGAGTCTGAACGTATGACTAATGTAGACGAAAATGCACACAAATCTTTTCTTTATAATGCCAAAAAGAATAGATTAGGATTTATCAAAAACATAGCAGGAGATATGAACCATATAGGTCCCCTAAGCTTCTCGTCTAGTGGGTCTTCATGTGCTATGATTGAGTCAAAAATAAAAGACACTTATTCTTTTGTGACCGCAGATAGGATTTCGAAGTTGTACATTGCAGATATAAATGACAGAGGCGAAGTAACTGCTTCAAAACCATTTACATATAATGAAGTAGGATCATCTATAAATTCTGCTCACATGGCTTTTGATGGTACAGCTTTATATTTTTCATCCAATAGACGTGGTGGATTCGGTGGGTATGACATCTACGTCAGCTACCTAAATGATGGTAAATGGTCATTGCCAAAGAACTTAGGTAATGAAATCAATACCCAGGGTAATGAAATTACACCATTCCTTCTAGGTAATGAACTGTATCTTGCATCTGATTTTCATATTGGTATAGGTGGATATGACATAGTAAAAAGCAAAGTAGAAAATGGCATTTGGACTAAAGTGACAAATGTAGGTTCTGGCGTCAACTCCATGAATGATGATTATTTCCCTGCTTTCAATCGTTTGGGCGAATTGTATGTCACATCGAATAGACTAGGTGGTACAGGAGGAAACGATATTTACAAAACTCGTAAAATAATCTCAGACGATAACGAAGAATTATTTACAGATATTCCACAAGCTGTATCGCTAGATGCCATAGCTGCAGAAACGCAAAAACATACTGGAAATCCTGAACTTGATGCTATGGTATCCTTGAAGGAAACAAATAGTGAAGCAATTGCTGTGAAATCATCACCTACAGCTCAAGAAGTAGCATTCAAATTACCTATTTTTGATAGTAAGTTGGTTGGTGAAAAAGAAGCAGATGATGCATTATTTGTTGGTGCACACAGGATAGGATTAGATCAGGTAATACCAAATACTGAAGTCTTTTTCATCCAATTGGCTTCTATATCTTCCGTAAAACCAAATTTCAAAAGATTCAAATCTTTAGTGAAGTATGGCAATATATATAAAATGCATAACGGTACTTCTATAAAAATAAGACTTGGGTATTTTGATAGCAGAGCTGAAGCTGAAAGTATTCTAGCAAAAGTACGTGCCAATGGGTTTCCTGATGCCTTTATTACTTTTGAATTGCTCAATACTGCAAAAATGGAGTTGATTCTGACTAGTTCGGACGCGGATAGTTTTACGGATGAAGGCAATTTTAATTCTAAAAATCCTACTGAAGAAATGAAAAACTTCAAAACTGGAAATAAATATAAGGTAAGACTTGCTTCCTATGAAGATCCTATTTGGTTTGATGTGAATAAAGTAAAAGACCTAGGTAGAATAGAGCAATGGACAAAAGGTGGCTGGACCATCTTCATACTAGCTGGTTATAATAACCTTGATGAAGCAAAAGCAGCTATGGTGAGCGCTAACAACCGTGGATTCAAAACAGCTGAAGTGGTCATCGACAATGGCGGAATCCTAGAAAGATTAAAACAGAATTAAAATCACTTTAAATAAAAAAAAGGGATAAGTATTGAGTTACTTATCCCTTTTTTTATGTCAATAATTGAATGCATGTTACATTAAATTTAATTGGATAGACTTCCGAAAAGTCAACCACTTTCTAAACCCTTGATCCAAACCCACCAATACCAAAAATGATGTTATAACCCAAGAAATCATATTAATAGACTTCTCGTCAAGATGTGGTAATGATAAATAAGAAGATTCTGTACCTTGAAATCTTAATGCAGTTAATATTCCCAAAACGGCCAAAGCTACTAAACCAATGACCCAAGAACGTGGGAATAATTCTACTTTTGCCCGTTGTGAGACCGTAGAAAGTATCGCAGTATTCAACTGTTGCTTAAAACTATGATTTAACGTCGTGACAGATGCTTGTGACAACATTTGATTTAATGCCAATGTTTCTTGATATTCACTTCGGAAATCAGGATCGCTTTTCAATCTAGTTTCTACATCGATCCTCTCGTATTCGGTGCATTCACCATCTATATATCTCCAGATTAAATCTTCCATATCGTTATTTTATATCTATTCAATGTATGCTATCAAAATATTTATTAGCGTGTTTGGCCAATTCTTTACGTGCTCTGAACAACTTAATTTTTACATTACTTTCTGTCAAACCCGTAATATCCAATACCTCTTTAATACTCTTTTCTTCTAGATAAAAAAGAGAGACAATAACACGCGATTCATCATCCAAATGTCTTAATAACGAATTAATCCCTTCTTTGGTTTCAAGTTCGTTTATATTAAAATCTGCTTTTTTATCATATACCAATTCAGGAGAAGTCGATAGGTCTACGTGTGTCTTAAGTTTACGCTTACTATCTATTGCCGTACGGTAAGCTATGGTATAACACCACGCCTTGAAGGAAGACTTTGTGTCAAAATTTTCTACTGATTTTAGTACCTTCATGATGCTGTCTTGTGTAGCTTCTTCTGCGAGTTGATTATGAAGCAAAATTTTATAACATACATGGTATATAAACTGCCCGTAAGTATCTACAAAAGTACTTATCGTTTTGCGATCGCCGGAGAGCAAAAGACGAACCATATTGTCATCAAAATCAAAATTCACATCATTCGATTATTCACTACAATATACGACATATAGGTTGGATCGGTTACAATATAACGAAAATAAAAATTTTAATCATTTTTTGTAACCCTTCAGAAGAATCAATCGTAATGGTTTCAAATATTAAAATATAAAATCATGGCAAGCGAAATTATTGGAATGACGGGTTTTTTTATAACCCTTATTGTATTTATCTCTATGTACTTCCGCACAAGACACATAGAGCGCATGGAACTCATCAAACACGGCAAACCTGCGACTATCTTTAAGATCGGCGCTAAAGATACCAATAGCGCCTTAAAACTTGGTTTGCTACTTCTTTCTGTAGGTTTAGGTTTACTTATTGGTTTATTTGTTGATTATATATTTAATACAGAACCCGCAGGCGTTTTTGTATGTATTTTGATTCTCGGTGGTGTTTCATTGATTTTCTATCATTTATATATGGAAAGAAAAACAAAAGGAGATGAGAAAGATGAAGATATCATGGTGTAAGGCTCTGATGGCGAAGATAATGCTTAAAAAAGGCAGTATGATTTTAGGGTTGTGCTGCCTTTTGTTTTAATAGGAACTTTTAGTCGATATAGATAGTAAAACTGCAAAATTCATTTTGATCAGATGACTCAAAGGTATACGATCAAAAACAAAAGGATTAATAGGTTTTCATCTGTTTGTTTTTATTATTTTTTATGTCGATTTCATAATATCAGGTTATTGTTAACTCAAGTTGCGGTGATAATTTTAAATCCTATTTATTTATATTTCAATTTGACTTTAATTTCTACATTTAATCTTTTCTACATTTGTTTAGCTTCTTTTTCTTTTGTCTTGATACATGACTAAATGGTTGCGAAGAATGAGCAAATCGAGTGAACGATTTCACTCGATAACGCAGGAACCGAAGCAAACTTGCTAAGGGGAAACATCGCCGTGGCGGACAAGGCTACTTCGTTCAGTGCTTTCGAAGTTTATTTCCATGCCGACCAAAGTTTTGGTCGGTTCCTTTACTAATGATTGAAATCGTTCAATCATTTTTTGCTCAAGCAAAACCGCTCAGTCTTTTTCTTAACGCTATTTTACGAAATTTTGACTAAAAATGAAAAGGCCAGTCCCACGTTGAACTTGGCGTTAATTACAATATTAATAAAAAATTGTCTTATAAAAATTTACAATTTAGTAAATGATGTTTAAACAGTTATTTTACAACACATTAATTACTTGTATATAATATTAAATTATTTGTAATTGTCATATTATCAGGGATTTAAAATATCCGAAACTTCAGTTATAAACTAAAATTTAATTTATAAAAACATCTTGTGCTAAAAATATTATTGAAAGACCCTAGTTAAACTTGGTCTAAGTCGAGCCATTTAGCTTTACGTGGTGGCTGATATGATATCATAGCATTGTATAAATTTTCAATGTTTTTATCAATGAGTAATAAATCTCTATTTGATCCACGC
>JBBRJL010000033.1:0-11268 GCA_038219375.1 Chitinophagales bacterium
ATCTCCATCTTCCAAAAACTTAATGGCATGTTTTACTTTGAAATCAAAGTCATGATCGTCCGTATTTGGTCCAAATCTGATTTCTTTTATTACAGTTTTGGCTGTTTTGGCTTTAAGCTCTTTCTCCTTTTTCTTGCGGTCATAGATAAATTTTTTGTAATCTATGACTTTACACACAGGTGGATCTGCATTTGGACTGATCTCAACTAAGTCAAGTTCAAGTGATTCTGCCCAACCCAATACTTGATATGTACTGAATACACCTGGCTCAATAACTTTATTAGCCGCTTCTGATAATTCTTCTAAATTGTCTCCTACCAATCTAATTCGTGGGACAGTGATCTCTCTATTCAGTCTGTAATTATACTTCTCGTCCTGAACTTTAGATTGTGGTTGTATTCTACCTTTTGCCAAATGTTTTTTGTTTTTGATTAATTATTCTGCAAATATAAATATAAAAGTGCATTAATCGAGAGAATTAATGCACTTTCCTTATCAATATTTGTTATTTTATATCTTCATGCGTATTTGCTGCTGCAAACAGTACAATTTTTATACCATTTTTCTCTTCATTTATCTCGGCCAAAAGTTTGCTTCCCTTCTCAGGATTTTCGCCAAGTATAAACTCTGCAAGTGGATCTTCTACATATTTTTGTATTGCTCTATTCAATGGCCTAGCTCCAAATTGTGGATCAAAACCTTTTTCAGCTACAAATTTTTTAGCTTCGTCAGACATCACCAATTCATAATCTAAATTATTCATTCGTTTGAATAAATGCTTAAGATTGATCTCAATGATTTTGAAAATATCTTCTTGCTCTAGACTATTAAATATAACAACATCATCTATTCTATTTAAAAACTCTGGAGAGAATGTTTTTTTAAGTTCCACCTGAATGACTGACTTAGTATTTTCTTCTGCATTTTCTTGTCTGCTTGAAGTAGCAAAACCTAATCCTTGACCAAAATCTTTCAATTGTCTAACGCCAATATTTGATGTCATGATAATCAATGAATTTTTAAAGTCTACTTTACGACCAAGTCCGTCGGTCAATTGACCATCATCAAGTACTTGAAGTAAAATGTTGTATACATCTGGATGTGCTTTTTCTATTTCATCCAATAAGATCACGGAATAAGGCTTTCTTCTCACTTTTTCAGTAAGCTGACCACCTTCTTCATAACCCACATACCCCGGAGGCGCTCCTATCAATCTTGATATAGAAAATTTCTCCATATATTCAGACATATCAATTCTGACTAATGCGTCTTCTGAATCAAAAATATACCTTGCTAATGCTTTTGCAAGCTCGGTCTTACCAACTCCTGTAGGACCTAAAAAGATAAACGAGCCAATTGGTTTAGAAGGGTCTTTTAATCCTACCCTATTCCGTTGTATCGCTTTTGTTACTTTCACAATGGCTTCACTTTGACCAATAATCATACCTTCTAGGTCTTTGGTCATTTTGACGAGTTTGTTGGACTCACTTTGAGCAACCCTCTTCACAGGAATGCCAGTCATCATGGAGACTACTTCGGCAATATCGTCTTCATTTACTGGATATTTTTTAGATTTTGCTTCTTCTTCCCACTCTTCCTTATTTTGCTCCAATTTCCTCAAAAGCTTAGACTCTTGGTCTCTTAAATCAGCTGCTCGTTCGTATTGTTGACCTTTCACAGCCTGAATTTTCTGTTCATTGACGGTCTCAATTTCACTCTCAAGATCTTCGATATACTTAGGTACATGGATGTTTTTAAGGTGTGTTCTTGCACCTACTTCATCCATAACATCAATCGCTTTATCTGGAAAAAACCTATCAGATATGTATCTTTCGCTTAATTTGACACAAGCTTCTACCGCTTCATCTGAATACGATACATTATGGAATTCTTCATATTTTATCTTAATATTATGTAAGATATGTATGGTTTCTTCTGGAGACGGTGGGTCAACTATTACCTTTTGGAATCTTCTATCTAACGCACCATCTTTCTCAATGTATTGACGGTATTCATCCAGTGTGGAAGCTCCTATACATTGTAGCTCACCTCTTGCCAATGCTGGTTTGAAAATATTGGATGCATCAAGTGACCCTGTGGCACCACCCGCACCAACTATGGTGTGTATTTCGTCAATAAAAAGAATAATATCTCTTGCCTTTTCGAGTTCGGTCATGATTGCCTTCATTCTTTCTTCAAATTGCCCCCTATATTTAGTGCCAGCTACAAGTGCCGCTAAATCAAGCATAACAACACGTTTGTTGAAGAGCGTCCTTGATACTTTTCTTTGTATTATTCTCAAGGCTAATCCCTCGACAATGGCTGTTTTACCAACACCTGGCTCACCTATCAAGATAGGGTTGTTTTTCTTTCTTCTACTTAATATTTGGGATACTCTTTCTATCTCTACCTCTCTACCTATAATAGGATCTAACTTACCTTCTTCAGCAAGCCTCGAAACATCTCTTCCGAAATTATCCAAAACAGGTGTACGCGATTTTCCTGACGCTTTACGGGTACTTCCATATTGATCACCTGAATCATCGTCGTCCATTGGAAGATCAGAATCTGACGGTGCTTGGCTCATGAAATCTGGTGCATTAGGGTCTTGTTCTTGCTTAACAAACTCCATCTCAGCTTTGAAAGAATCGTAGTCTACATTAAAATCATTAAGGATTTTATTCGCAATATTTTCTTCGTGCTTTAAGATAGACAGCATAAGGTGTTCTGGTTTGATCTCGTCACTTTTATAGACTTTTGCTTCGAGAGATGTCACTTTCAGCACTTTTTCAGCATGTTTATTAAGTGGAATACTCCCGTAATTATATCCAAGCTCTTCCTCTTGTCTAGGTACATGAGTCTTTTCAATTTTATGTTTCAGTTCATTGATATTTACTTCCAATGAATCTAATACCTTTACAGAAAGACTATCCTTCTCTTGGATCAATCCGAGTAGAAAATGCTCTGTGCCAATATAATCATGACCAAGCCTAATTGCTTCTTCACGACTTAATTGAATAATCTTTTTTACTTTTGGTGAAAACTTTCTGTTATTCATTTAACCCCTTTTTAAGTTTATTATTGCTAACAAATTTCGACAACCATCACTTCATTAATTAAAACCAAATTTTGAATTTTGGCTTTCTATTTTACTCTAACAAAAAAAGTGGTAAGATGTTGATTTGCTTTAATAGTACAAAATCGTGCCACTACAATATTTCCTGCTAATTTGACATGTTTCACTACTAAAGCTATTTAAATGTAAATATAAGCTATAAAATTATTAGAATTAATAAGATTTATTAAAAAACTTAAGTTTTAACCAATCATTAACCTGATCCAAAAATTCAAAATTAATAAGTATTTGTTAAAATTAAAGTACAAATTTAACACATTAAAATAATTTATAATACTTTTTTACCTTATTTTTAATTCATTAAAGAAAAATATTAATAATTACTTCTATCATAGAAACAATAACCAATACTAATTCTATTGATGGTAACCATAATTTATTTTAATTTTTGTACTTTTGTCCTTGTTTGATGTTTAAAGTATTTGCACCTTGCTGATACTATAAATATCATTAAAATATTTCAGATCATTTAATATCAAAAATAATGAAGTTTACATTAGATAAAACAGATAGATATACCATACTTAAGTTAGATGAAGACAATCTTAACTCTATATTAGCACCTGATTTAAAATCAGAATTTGTTTTTTTCAGAAATGAAGGAGTAAGAAATTTGATATTAGACATCACTGATGTGAAGTATGTCGATTCGTCAGGTTTAAGTGCCATTCTGACAGCTAATAGATTATGGAAAGATTATGGTTGTTTTGTATTAACAGGCGCAAATCATCCTGCCGTTAAAAAATTGATAGAAATATCTAGACTGGAATCGATACTGAATATCGTACCTACTGTTGAAGAATCCATAGATTTTGTATTTATGGAAGATATTGAGAAAGAACTTACCGCAGCTGGGGAGGATGAGTAATCTTTAGATAGAAGGAATCAAGATTGAAAACTTAAATTCCTTAAATAATGGTATAAGTTTTCAATCTTGATTTCAAAACATTCTTTTTGAGTTTCACCAAAATCAATCTGCTGTGCGTACTATAGTACTTTCTTGAATCCAACAAGGCACAAAATATGAATCTCCTGCATTTACGCTTCTGAAAAATATATCTTCCTTTTTAGGCATATATTGTTGGTATGTCGATATTAGGCGATTCGCTTCACCTGATAATCTGGGCTCTACATTTTTTGCTTTCGTCCACATATCTATCGCTGGCCATGTCACTACTTGACTTTCCCATCCACGTCCGGGACCACATAATGGACCACTTGATGCGTACAAATTACCTATCAGCATATATGGTTCACCCCAAGAAGCTTTCAATTTTGCAGCATCTAGCGCAAATTTTCTTGATTTAGGATAATTTTTGAGATCACGATAATATATTTTAGCAATCAGAATGAGGTACTTTGCTTTTTGCTCTTTATCATCCGTATTTTCGACACATTCTAGATACGATTCTATGGCTTTGGAATATTTACCTTGACCATAGTTTTCATTGCCTTGAGCAGCACAACTTAGGGCTTGAGGTGCTTCATAACATTTTTTTATTTTTGCATTTTTTACTTCAATTAATCTAGTATCACTTTCAGAACAATTTCCTCTCAACATTCGTGCATAAGCCAAATTGATGACATCGCAACTATCGGGGTTATTTATAAAAAGATTATAATATTTTTCTGCATAATAATTACAATCGTAAAAACCGTCTATACCTTCCAAGCCTTCAAGAATAATAGGAGAATATTCATTTATGATATTCCATGTCTCACAACCTGCACCTTTGCAAGTAGACAAACCTTGCTTGATGGTTTCGAATATTAAGGCTGAGTATTTCTTTCCTTCTTCGTTTGATATGGTGCCACCGACTACACCATCGTAAAGTATTTTTGTAAATGGATTGACTACAAAATAATCAGCATTTTTTCCTTTTACATCAAAGTTGGATTTGAATAATTCGTACACTTTCGATTCCGTTGTGTATTCACTATAATAATAATAATAATCAAAACCCTTTAAACCATTTGTATATGCTTCGTCACCGAAACATTCTTTTCTTTTATCGTAAATCATCATCATAGTGTCCACATAAGCTGACTTAAGTTTTTTATCTTCCGTATTATCAAAAAGATATTTATAAATGGCTACACCATCTTCAAAATGATACTTTACTCTACCATTTGAGCCAGGTGCAATATGGTATGCTATTCGCCATTGTCTCAATGCCTCAGGATAGTTTTTGACTTTTAAGAAATCTTTATACAAGACAAAAGCCGTCTCAGCTCGCTCTCTATCTTCACCTGAAAGTTCGGTAAAACTTTTACATGCTGATAAAGGTTCTTGTTTTTCGGTTTTACCTTTTACCACTTCTTCGGCCTTTCTACTTTCTACAATCTTTGGAGAACAACTACCAAGTAATAAAAAACCCATTATTAATAAAATTACAATTCTCAACATCATACTATAAATTATTTGAACAAAGTTAATCATTTTGATGCTAATTGGATCAAATATTTTGAAATAAGACGTAATACATCAACGGAATTAACCCATATCACATATAAGTGCTCTTTCTATAAAATAAAACTAATTAAATGTAGGTCTGATTCACAATAGAGTCCTAGTATAAACAAAAAAGGGGTGCTTTGAAGCTACCCCTTTATATATTACTTTGTTGTTAGCTTATTTGAATTTCAATTTTACCGTTTCGTTGATCCAACAACCTACTGAAGCGGATTGGCCTTCACTAACCCCTCTCATAAATCCTTCACTTTTTTCAGGTAAGGAACCATAATAGTTTGCCAAACGGCTGTTTGCATCATTTGCTACACTTCCATCTATGGATTTAGCATAACTATATTTATCCATTGCGGCTAAAATTGCTAATCTCTGATTCCATGAATCGCCACAAGACCTTGCTGTTTTACCATACATATCGCCAATAAGCATATAGGGTCTTCCCCAGTTTGGCTTTAGCCTTGCAGCTGATAGGGCTGTATTACGAGCTTGGCTATATTGGCTTAATTTTCTAAATTCTATAGATGCAATTGCAAACAACATTGTTGCTTTTTTATCATTATCTGCTTCATCTTCAATCGCTTGTCTATACTTTGAAATTGCTTCACCAAATTTGCCATCATCGTAAGCGGCTTTTGCGGCAGCAGCTGGATTATTCGCTTCAAATTCGGCTTGTAACCTTTCATTTTCTTCTTTAGCGTACACTGTCCATTCCGCATCCAACATCATTATAATAGAGTCATTTTCAGCGCAACCTTGCCCTTTCAATGTAGCCAAAACTCTTTTCAATACTTGTGGATCATCTCTATTCTCTTCGTATTCTGGTATCAATTTTTCTTTAAAGAATTGACAATCAAAGATATCTTTTTCAATTTCTGCAAAAATACCATCCATAGATGCTTGCGCTTGTTGATATCCCTCTGATAGCGCTTCATTATTTGCTATATTGTATTCAGATATTTGAGAAAGCCTTTGGTATAATTCTACTGCTTTTTCCTTTGGCATTCTGCCTTCTTTGTATTCCCATACAATAA
The DNA here is from genome assembly GCA_038219375.1 of Chitinophagales bacterium. GTDB lineage: Bacteria > Bacteroidota > Bacteroidia > Chitinophagales > Saprospiraceae > OLB9. The sequence goes on from JBBRJL010000033.1 coordinate 6,638, forward strand.
TACGGCCGTAGGGGTCAAGGATGATATATTCTGATTTATCCCCAGAGTATTTGATAGAATTATTGAGTGCGTCTATTGTTTGATCGTAAGGGGTATTTATTATATAGAACATATCGTAAGCCTTTCTACCATAAAGATACCCGATTTTCTCATTATATGCTTCATCAGTATCACCTTTAACTTTAATTGACTTTGACTTATAACACGCTATTGCTTCATCATAAAGCCTCATAATAATTGCACTGTAATCTTGTTTTAGATTTACATCTGCTGTACTTGCCAACTTCTTTTTATAAATTTCTATACCATCAGTATAATGATAGTCTCTATTCCCATCTGCCGCAGGAGCAAGCTTATATGCAATTTGCCAATTTTCAAAAGCAAGGTCCATCTCACCAGATTTTAATGATTGTCTATAGATGGTATGTGCATTTTCAGCGTCTGATTGAGTGGGTTTTCCAACCCAGATTTCACATTGTGCTTTTGATGTGGAAACTCCAACACCTATATAAACAAATGTGGCAAAAATAATTAATTGAATTCTCATGATAAGGTAAATGAATTTAGTTAACTGTTTTGTTTAATAATACTTCTTCTTTAAAAACCATTCGTCATCATTAAAAGTTACACCTAAGGAAATTTTAACAAATCTTTCAGATATTGGTGTGTTTTGTCCTCTTACCCCCATATTCAATCCTAAATTGACATGAGATATTTTTCTTTGGTAAACAAAAGGCATTCCAAAACCCATTGTAACTCCATATGATGTAATTTGTTCATTTGCAACGACTCTGGGATCCGTATGATAATATACACCATATCTGTAATAAACTCTTTTAAAAAAATTATCAAAAGATTTATAATTTGGACGATAATATCCTCCTAAAGAAATTTTGTTCGAATTTTTTAAGTCTCCTTTTAAGTCTCCCGCAGCCTCATTAAAATATTGTGACCACAATGATGTGGAATAATTAAACCCAATAGCACTTTTTTCACCAGAATAAAAGGTCATTCCTATCCCAACCTCAGCAGGCAATTTACCACTACCCACAGAATCTAAAACCGAATTAATAGTATCAATATTGATAATTGATGGGGTAAGTTGCTGAATAAGTCTATCGTTAATATTTGACGATGTGTTAAATCCCGTGGCAGAATTTGCATGTAAACCTATTGATATACGTTTTGCTGGTAATGTTCTATTTTCTTTCATCCGACTAGCATTCAATACTTTAGTGTACATTAGCCCTGCATTCCACAAAAATCCATTGATGTTATAATTATTTGATAGAACAGTATTGTAAGCAAACTCAGAAGATTGATATACCGCATTCTTTTCATATTGAATTTTCCCAAATAAATATCCTGCATTTACACCAAATGAAAAGTCCTTATACTTTATAGAATTACCCCACAATAATTTATAAGTACCTCCTGTGCCAACATAATTTCTATTGAAAACGCCTATTCCTGCTAATGAATCAAGTGAAGAAATATTATATCCAACAGTCGAATGTGGCATTAATGTTATTGCCATACCTAGTTTGTATTTTTTCCTCACACCATCATAAACTTCATTTATTGGATTGGTCAATGGAAAGGCTAATGAAATATAATCGAGATTACCGCTCCAAATTCTAGTTGTGTTTTGTGAGTCTTCTATCCAAGTCCTTTTAGCAAAAATTCCAACGTCAAAAGCAGTAGAATTAAGGAAGGAATAAGATGCCGGATTTACAATATTGATATGATATCCATCTAAATAAGATGCGCCAAGACCTGCCATCTGCCTTGAATGATTAAAATTATTATCTGAAATATCACCTATACCATATCTAGAATATGGACTATTATCATTTTGCTGACCTATAAGTGAACCCACAAGTGCCAGAGATAATAATATGAATAATTTAATTTTTATTTGCATTATATTTTAATATTTCGTTTAAACCTTCCACTACGAGGTTTGGGGAGACAAAGATCTCATTTTTTGTGTATTTTTCAAATAAAATTGCGTCTCCGCCGGTTAAAATTACGTTAATAATACCAAATTCCTCCCGAACTCCTTGTATAAACGAATCAATCTCTCGAAACGCTCCTTTCACAGCTCCATTTTGCATAGCTGTTGTTGTACTTTTTCCAAAGATGAACTCATTAATCCTAATATCTACAAGTGGTAATTTGGCGGTAAAATGATGCATTGATTTCAACCGCATACTAATACCCGGACTAATATTACCTCCCACAAACTCAAGTTTTCTATCCAGATAATCCATTGTAATACAAGTACCCATATCAATTTTAAGTGTACTTCCATTGGGAAAATAAAGCAGTGTACCAACAGCACCTGCTAATCTATCATTACCCAAAGTAGCTTTAGTGCTATAAGTATTTACTATAGGTAATTTAGTATCTTTACTAAAATGGATAAATTGTCTTATAAACGACAATTCGTTGATTAAATTTGCAGCTACTAACCCGGAATTGGACAGAATACAACTGTCTATATCATATTTTTTGATAAAATGACGTGCTTTTTGAACTCCAAAGGTTTTGAAAACTTCAAAATGGATTAAATCTGATGGTGAAAAAATCGCCACTTTTGTCCTAGTGTTGCCAATATCAATGATCAAATTCACGATACGATCAATGTTTAAAGTGTCTAATTCCGGTAAAAACCATTGACATATTGTGTCCATTACAGAAATCAATACTCAATTGGTCCTTCACTGAACCACCTGGTTGTGCCACCGCTTTTATTCCTTCTTTATGTACTAATTCAACACAATCCGGAAATGGAAAAAATGCATCTGAAGCCATGACAGCACCTTTCAGATCAAAACCATATTGTTTGGCCTTTTCTATAGCATGACGGCAGGCATCAATTCTTGAAGTTTGACCACAGCCCATACCGAGTAATTGATTATTTCTTACTAGCACAATAGTGTTTGATTTTAAATGTTTAGCGCATTTTAAAGCAAAAACTAAATCAGTCAATTCAGCTTCGGTAGGAGACAACTTTGTTCTTACCTCAAAATTGTCAATGTTTTCAGTTACATTATCTGGATCTTGTACTATTACTCCATTCAATATATTTCTGAACGTCGTGTCAGATGTTGGATATTTTTTAACTTTTAACAGGACTCGTTTGGGTTTCGACATTAATAGAGATCTCGCTTCTGGTGTAAAATCAGGGGCTACTAGTACCTCGTAAAAAATCTTATCAATCTCTCTTGCGGTGTCTATATCGATAATCGTATTAGAAATAAGGATACCGCCAAAAGCAGATATGGGATCCGCGGCCAATGCAGCGGCCCAAGCTACAAATAAGGTTTTCCTAGTAGCAATTCCACAAGGATTTGTGTGCTTTAAGATTGCAAATGTTGGGTCTTGATCTTTAAACTCGCTCATCAATTGTAGGCCCGCATCAATGTCAACAAGATTATTATAAGACAATTCTTTACCACATAGTTTTTCAAATATTTCAGAAAGATCACCATAAAAAGCACCATTTTGATGTGGGTTTTCACCGTATCTCAAAATTTCACTTTCTAAGATGCTTTCCTTAAATACATTAGATTTTACTTCATCATCGCTAATATAATTAAAGATCGCAGTATCGTAATGAGAAGAAATTTTAAATGCTTGACTTGCCAAGTATTTCCTTTGTTCAATTGCCGTATTTCCTTCTTGTTCTTTAAGTATGTTTAATAAGTCTGTGTATTGCGATTGTGATGGTATGACCACTACGTCATTAAAATTTTTAGCGGCGGCTCGGATTAATGAGATGCCACCAATGTCTATTTTTTCTATGATTTCGGACTCATGTGAAGAATTTGCCACTGTCTCTTCAAAAGGATACAAGTCTACCACGACCAAATCAATGGTAGGTATCTCAAATTTTTCTAATTGTTGCAGGTGATCCTCATCTCTTTTTGCCAAAATTCCACCAAAAACTTTAGGGTGCAAAGTCTTTACTCTGCCGTCAAGTATAGAAGGGTAACCAGTCAAGTCTTCCACTTTCTGTACGGGAACACCAAGCGACTCAATAAATGTTTGTGTCCCTCCAGTAGTATATATTGTAACACCTTGTTCGTGTAAAATACGTATGATTTCGTCTAGACCGTCTTTATAATAAACTGAAATTAGGGCTGACTTAATTTTTTTGTAGGACATTTACGAGTAATATTTGATGTAAAAATTGTTTTTGATAATAAGTGTGTAAGATACAATAGATTTACAAAATGAAAAAATAAAGTATGTTCTTCAAATGAAATATGATAAAATATACTTGATAATAAAACAAAAAAGGGAACAGCCAGATGACCATTCCCTTTATAAAATTTATTACGAGATATTAATATTCCCAAAGATCGTGTTCAAAATTGAGTAACTCATTTTTGATCTTTTCTGATTGTAATAATAAATCTATTCCTGACCTGTTACCTTCTTCATCTGGCTGGGCAACAAAAAAGTCTTTCAACCTGTAATCAAGTACATTTGAACGTTTGTAAATATAGCTTGTAAATAATCTCTGGTCAAATAAATCTGACCAAGTCATTGGTGCTATATCATTTTCTTCGTTAAATACTCTAAATTGTGACATTGGCATTCTAGATTCAGGATAATAAATC
>JBBRJL010000034.1:0-11153 GCA_038219375.1 Chitinophagales bacterium
CCACACCATATCATTACTAACCTGTCACAGTCATTTTCTTTTTTGAACTGCTCAATATCTTTCATGATAGCTTTGGCAAGCTCCATTTTGGTTTTGCCTTTTTTAACGTGTTTACCGTCCAATCTTTTGACATATTCATTATCAAAAACTGCTTTCATTGGTTTGATTGCCTCAAGTTGTGGTTTTAGCTTTTTAAGAAGCGATTCTTCTAGTACTTTTGCATGAATAGCAGATTCATACACGTTGTCATCAAACACGTCCCAACCACCAAATACAACTTTATTTATCGGTTGAAGAGCGATAACATCTTTGATAAATGGTTGGCGGTTTTCAGTACGTTTGCCAATGCGGATTCTACCTATTTGGGTGAGAGATCCTATAGCAGGTGAAATACCTTTATTTATTGCAAATACTCCAGCAATTGTAGTAGTAGCAACTGCACCCATTCCCGGCATGAGAATGCCTAACTTTCCTTTAGGTTTTTCGACTTTGATTTGTTTAGCCATTTTTTAAATTAATTCAACAATTATAAATTACACTTAGAGTCAACATACGACATTAAACAAAGGTTTAATCAGTTGATTAAATTATCGATTTGCGTTGTAAAAATATAGACAAAATATTGATTTTTTAACTTTCTGCAAATTTTATATAACGATTCAAGTATTTCGATACTTGTGTTTTGTAAAGCCATCCTTCAAAAATAAGTAAAGCTCCGACCGCACAACCAAATCCGAGTACGACATCAATGACATAATGATGGTTCGAATATACAGCTGCAAACCATATGCCAAGGATATCAATAAGGATAATAATAGATCCTATTTTTAAGCCTTTCTTTCTAGCATAGTACCAAGATATTACAGGATAGGCAGAATGAAGTGAAGGTATAGCAGCAAAAACATTTGAATTTTTTGAGTAAATCTGTGTGAATAAAGGGTAGTCTATCAGTTCATCAAATCTTATTAGTTGGGCGGGATCTCCAGGAATACTAAATTTTTCTACATCACCATATTTTTCAAAATACCATGGTGGTGCGGCAGGGTATAAGTAATAGATACAAAAACCCAAAAGATTTGCAAACAAATATGCAGCACTAAAGCGAAGCATCATTGGCTTGTCTTTAAAAAATAGATATATTCCTAAACCGAGAGGGACAGGTACCCAAGTCAGGTAAAAAATACCACTTATGATGTCCAAAAATGTATTAGAATGTAATTTTAGATACTCATTAGGTGTCAATTCTTCATTGCCGTTAAAAACGCCAAATAAATTCAATTCTATAAGGTACGGCTCAATGATTCGCACTTCGTTTACCAGATAATTAGGATAAATACGCATGGAATCGTATATAATCCAGAAAGCTATAAAAAAAATAAAACTGTACACCACCGTTCGAGTCCATTGGTGCAAAAAAAACATAAAAAAAAATAAAAATATAGAAATTCATATGATCTGTCCGAAAACCCATTACAAAATTAGTCCAGCTTAGATACAATAAACTGAAGACAGCAAATACAATAAAATGCTGCTTGTCTATTGGTAAAAATCCAGATAAGTTAATTTTATTTGATGCGAAAGACATTAGAAATTATATCAGTTTTCAAATAAGGTTTTGGCATGAAGCAATCTTGTTATAGCGGTTATATTTGCCATAATTGCTAGGATAAATATTGGGAATGTAAAAAAGGTGATAGTTTCAATGATAGGAAATGGCAACCAATCAACACTAATCTTGAATGTAGAACCTAGGTACTCTGACATCAAACCGCATACCAAACCACTGATACCAATCAAAAGTATTCTTTCAGGTCTTTGCATAAATCCAATATCTGCCATTTTTAATCCGAGACCTTCTGCTCTGGCACGTGTATAACTTACCATTATCGATCCTATCATAGCTATGAAAGCAAATAGAGATGATAGGAAGTATTTATGTGCGATCAAGTAATAACAAATACCGAGGAACATGATCATCTCGCTATAACGATCCAATACGGAATCATATAACGCACCATATTTTGAATCCATTTTACCGACTCTGGCTAGTCTTCCATCCACCATATCCATAAGACCTGCAAATAAAATCACTAAACAAGCCCAACCAACAATGCTGTGGTCATTTCGTTTACCATATTCGCCGCCATAGATAAATATTATGGCAGCAACTAAATTAATAAATAATCCTGCGAAGGTAATACCATTTGGTGTGATCCCAAGTTTTAAGCAAAGATTTATAAAAGGATCTATCCATTTATACACCAAAGCTTGAGCCTTGATTTTCCAGTCGTCAGCCATAATCAGGAAAGAGCTAAATTATAAAAAGTTGATTAAAATTGATTCGTTTTATACAATCCAATATTTTTATTGAGTTCAATATCTGAATGTACATGGTAATAACAATATCTATGCTACCAATGTTCCGATAGTCTCGCCTTTTGCTATGCGAGTCAGGTGTCCAGGGTTGTTAATATCAAAAACAATAATAGGGAGATTATTTTCCTGACAAAGTGTAAATGCTGTCATATCCATTACAGATAAGCCCAAACTAATCACTTTGGCAAATGAGATATTGTCAAATTTTACTGCATTAGGATTCTTTTCTGGGTCGCTGTCATAAATACCGTCCACTCTTGTACCTTTCAGGATAACGTCAGCGTTGATTTCATTTGCCCTTAATGCTGCAGCAGAATCAGTTGTAAAATATGGACTACCCGTACCGGCTGAAAATATTAGCACTCTGCCTTTTTCAAGGTGCCTTGTAGCTCTTCTTCTTACATAAGGTTCAGCTATTTGACGCATTTCGATGGCTGAGATCAATCTGGTATAAACCCCATTTGATTCAAGCGCACTTTGTAGTGCCATTCCATTTATACAAGTTGCTAGCATGCCCATGTAATCTCCTGTGACACGCTCTATGCCAGAGGACTCTGCATTTAAACCACGGAAAATATTGCCACCTCCTATTACAATGGCTACTTGCGCTTTTACTGCTACTAGTTCTTTTATTTGTTCTGCATAATAAGTAAGCATGTCAGAAGAAATTCCAAATTTTTGGTCTCCCATGAGAGATTCTCCGCTTAGCTTTAGCAGTATTCGTTTGTATTTAAGGCTCATTATTATAGGTTAAGGTGATATTAAAATACAGTTTTAGAATGTAGGCATAAAAAAAGAGCGGTAAAAATACCGCTCTTTTAATTCATTACTGATTAACCTAATTTTATATGTCTGAAGCCTATTGCAACAAGCTCCGGATTTTTAGTTTTCAGATATTCAGCTACACTTAGTTTACCATCTTTTACAAAGATTTGGTTGAGCAGTGTATTATCTTTAAAGAATCTGTTTAGTTTACCCAAGGCAATTTTTTCAAGCATATCTTCTGATTTGCCTTCTTGTCTTGCGATTTCTTTACCTATTTCTATTTCTTTTGAAATAATATCTTGGGGTACATCATCTTTATCAAGAGCTACTGGCTTCATTGCAGCAACTTGCATTGCTACATCTCTTCCCGCATCTACATATTTTGTATCATTAAGGTTAAGACCAACCAAAACACCAGCTTTGTTGCCCATATGGATGTAAGATGCGACTAAAGGTGCTTCCAAAGTTTGGTAATCAGCAATTTCGATTTTTTCACCGATTCTTGCTACTTGTTCTGCCATAACTGTCTGAAGGTCTACACCATTCAAAGTTAATTTGTAAAGGTCTTCTATTGTAGCAGGATAATTCTTGAGTGCTAAAGCAGCAATCTCTTTAGTGAAAGAGACGAAATCTTCATTTTTGGAAACGAAATCCGTTTCACAGCTTACTCTTACTACGATACCTTTTTTAGCATCATCCGATACTAAAGCGATTACTACACCTTCTTTAGCATCTCTATCTGCTCTTTTTTCAGACATTTTCTGTCCTCTCAATCTCAAAAGCTCAATTGCCTTGTCAAAATCACCAGCAGCTTCTACTAGAGCTTTTTTACAGTCCATCATCCCTGCTCCAGTCTGATCTCTCAGATCTTTTACTGCTGACGCGGAAATATTTACTTCACTCATTTATGTTTACTTTTTAAGTTTTATATAATGATTATTAATCTTCTTTAGAGTCAAGTTTTGCTACTCTTCTCTCCTCAAGACCTTCTTTGATAGCGCTTACGATATAATCAGTGATAAGTTTTACTGACTTAGAAGCATCATCATTTGCAGGTATTGCGAAATCAACTTTATTCGGATCAGAGTTTGTATCTACCATTGCTATGGTTTTCATACCCAATCTTTTAGCTTCTGCCAATGCGATGTGTTCGTGGTGAATGTCCACCATAAATACGGCACTTGGCAACCTGTTAAGATTAGCGATACCACCTAGCACTTTCTCGAGCTTTTCTTTTTCTCTAGTAAGTGTCAATCTTTCTTTTTTAGTAATAGAGATTGCAGGATCTGTAAGCATTTTGTCGATGCTATTCATTTTCTTAACGGACTTACGAATAGTAGCAAAGTTTGTCATCATGCCACCTAACCATCTTTCAGTTACGTAGGGCATTTCAGCACTTCTAGCTGCTGTCGCAACGATATCTTTCGCTTGCTTTTTGGTGGCAACGAAAAGAATTTTTTTACCTGACTTTGCCATTTGTTTCATGGCATAAGCTGCTCTATCAAGACATTCTGCAGTCCTGTTGAGATCTATGATGTGAATACCTTTTCTTTCCATGAAGATGAAAGGAAGCATTTTCGGATTCCACTTTCTTTTTAAGTGGCCGTAATGTACACCAGCTTCTAGCATCTCATTATATGTTGGCTTATTCATTTCTTTAATTATTTTAACTTTGTAATAATAATGATGGTGAAAAATAGATTAACGTTTAGAGAACTGGAAGCTCTTACGCGCCTTAGGCTTACCAAATTTCTTTCTTTCGACTTCTCTTGCGTCTCTGGTAAGATATTTTTTCTCTTTCAATGGTTTTCTATTGTCTTCACTGATTTTGACCAATGTTCGGGAAATACCTAATCTGATCGCTTCAGCCTGACCTTTGAATCCACCACCAACTACATTCACCTTGATATCATATTGCTCTAGAGCTTGCGCTATCACCAAAGGGTCAACAATTGTTGCCTGAATGCTTGGCATAGGAAAATAATCCTTAAAATCTTTACCATTGATGGTAATTTTGCCAGTTCCTTTGAAAAAATATACTCTCGCAGTAGAAGCTTTTCTTCTACCTATGCTGTTTATCATTTCCATATCTTATTAAAATTTAAATGGTTCAGGTTGTTGTGCAGTATGCGGATGATTAGCATTAGTGTACAAAAACAGTTTTTTGATTTGAGCTTTACCCAATTTTGTTTTTGGTAACATACCTTTTACTGCTAATTCTAGGACCATACTTGGTCTCTTGTCTAGCATTTCTTTTGCGGTACGTCTTTTTTGACCACCGGGATATCCTGAATATGTTTGATATTCTTTGTCATCCAATTTTGTACCTGTAAACCGTACTTTGTCAGCATTGATTACAATTACATAATCGCCAGTATCCGCATGAGGCGTAAAGTCAGGCTTATGTTTACCTCTCAATACAGAAGCGATTCTGGTAGCCAGTCTTCCTACTACCTCACCATCAGCATCTACAACATACCATTTATGGGTAGCAGTAGCACTATTGGCTGATTTTGTTTTGTAACTTAATGTATCCACTTTTTAAAATTATTTATATTACTAAAATACTTTCGAAAAAAACTATGGTTTTACGATAGCGGGCGCAAAGGTAATTTCTTTACTATAAAAAAAAAACTTTTTTGAAAAAATATTTAAAAATATTTACATAACTTACTGAAAAACAGTCAAAATATGGCAACTTTATAAAAATGACATTGGATTTTACAACTTCAAATGAATACTGTTATTATCTTTTTTACGGGGATTTAGGTTCAATGTTATGCGATACTATTTGTAGAGATTAACGCTACAATATATAATCCGCTTATTAATAGGTTAATATAAAAAATATTTTATCAAATTTGAAATACTTATATATCTATTTTCTATATTTGTGCCGAATTTAAAAACCAACGCATATCAAAACGAAGTACTATGGACACGGTAAACTGCTACTCACGGGTGAGTATGCAGTTTTAGATGGTGCTAAGGCACTTGGGCTACCTACCAAATTTGGCCAAAAGATGGTGATAAAACGTACCACTAGCTCTGATTTATTATGGGAAAGTCTGGATATGAAAGGAAAACCTTGGTTTGAATCCACTATTTCGCTTTTCGATTTCTCTGCCGTTACTACAAATAATCAGGAAATATCAAACTATTTACAGAAATTATTAAAGAATGCAGTAAGACTCAATTCAGAGTTTTTGTCTCAATGGAATGGTTTCAAGATTGAGACACAAGTAGAGTTTCCACTTGAGTGGGGATTAGGGACTAGTAGTACATTGATTTTTTTGGTTTCTGAATGGGCTGAGGTCAATCCATTATTGCTTTATTTTAAAACTGAGGATGGATCTGGATATGATGTGGCGTGCGCTTTTGCGGACGGGCCAGTAGAATATATTAACTCTACAGATGAAGTCTCTTACACTGAGGTAGATTTTAACCCAAAATTTAGAGATCAACTGTATTTTGTATATCTCGGTAAAAAGCAAAATACCGCTCAAGGTATTAAAGAATATCTTAAAGCTGTCAAGAACAAGTCTACGTTGGTCAAGACCATCACAAAAATTACTGAAGATATCAGAACAGTAACTACCTTATCTGAGTTTGAATCACTACTCACTAAGCATGAAGACGCAATTGCATCGCATACAGGGTTTGCTAAAGTTAAAGACACGACGTTTTCTGATTATTGGGGTGTAGTAAAATCTCTCGGGGCTTGGGGTGGAGACTTTGTATTGGCTACTTCAGATAAGGGGGCAGACGCTACAAAAGCGTATTTTGCGGGGAAAGGTTTAAACACAGTGGTCCTTTATAAAGACATGATTCTTTAAAGGTGGGGATTATTTTATACATCCAAATCAAAAATGTAAGTTAAACTTTCTCTCACCAGTTGCTGGGTTCCCTCTGGTATTGTTGCAAGATATCGTACAAATCGTTTATTGTCTATTGCTCTTATTTGGTCAATAAGGATGTCAGAATCTAAAAGTATGTCTGTTTCAGTGTTATTTATTCTAACCCTCAGAGGATAAGCATTATTTTTGACATTAGTCGTCAAAGGACATATTAAAGTTGATGGGTGACTTGCATTTATCAATAAATTTGATTGTACAATAAGCACAGGCCTGATCTTGCCTGCTTCTGTGCCAATTCCAGGATTTAGGTTAGCCAACCAAATGTCAAATTGTTTCATAATCGTCTTCTAATGCTTCAAATTCGGCAAGCACTTCCATGCTCGACTCTCTTACTAATATGGAAGCTTTCCTCATTTGGACTTCTAACTCTGCTCTTTTTTGTGCTTTGGTATAAGCTAAAACAGCATCATTGATGTATTTATTTCTAGATATGCCGAGTTTACTGACCATGATTTCAGCATCTAACAATAGTTTCTCATCAATTTTGAGTGATATTAATTTAGACATATTATTGTTATAACTTTTGGTAATACCTTTTTAACATACTAATGTTATGTTTAGTTCCACTTTCTAAACCAAAATTTACAAACACCCCGTCCGTCCACCGTCCACAGGAATACTTATACCCGTGATGTAGGATGCAGCGGGTGAAGCTAGAAATGCCACTGCTGCTGCTATCTCATGTGGCTGTCCGAATCTTGCCATTGGAATTTCGTCCACCATATTTTGGATGACTTCATCTTTACTACTCAGAGATTTGTCCGCTTTGTTATTTATGATTTCGCTCAGTCTATCAGTGGCTGTTGCGCCTGGCAATATATTATTGACCGTAATACCGAAGGGTCCAAGTTCGTTTGAAAGGGTCTTTGCCCATGACGCCACTGCTCCACGTGTAGTATTTGAGACGCCGAGGCCTTTCAACGGAATTTTTACAGAAGTAGATATGATATTAATAATACGTCCATAACCGCTTTTTTTCATGCCAGGTACTACAAGCCCTGCTAGGAGGTGGTTGGTCAGAAGATGGTTTTGATATGCGCTCAAAAAGTCATCAGTAGTTGCACTTAGAATAGCTCCACCGGCAGGTCCACCCGTATTGTTTACCAAAATATGTATTGGGTATTGACCGACTAATTGTTTGATTTTACTCTGCAATTCTTCAGTTTTGGAAGTATCTGCTACAATAAAATTGTGCTTTTGGTTTTTAGATTGATCTAGTTCATTGATAGCATCCATAAGCTGATCAGCACTACGAGAAAGCAGGGTTACATTTGCTCCGAGTTTCGACAATTCGATGGCAGACGCCTTTCCTATACCTTTAGAACTGCCGCATACCAAAGCGTTTTTGCCGATAAGATTGATATTCATATTTTGTAAATTCTGAGAAAGAAAAAAGTATAATAACTTTTTATGTATTTTCGTTCACTTTCGGCCCTATAAAATTCTGATTGATTTTTAAGTGGGTTTTTTTCTAAACATCAAATATAATTCTTTTCTAAAAAATTGGTAACTACTCAGGTATAACCCAAAAGGGGTGATATATTTATAACCACGGATGATAATCCGGGGTAAAAATGTATAAAGCATCTGATTTTGGCGCTATTTTTGCCTGAAAGATGCAAAAAACGTGACAAAATCATTGTAAATCAACATGTACCTGATTAGTTACAAAAATTGATATACAAAATTTCTTACTCCACTCTACTGTGCTTACGAAGTATATTTAGAACATCATCTTCACTCAACTGTGTGATATTTGATAATAAAGAAATTTCAATATCATTATCATAGCCATTTAATATACACTTGATCTGCTCTTCTATTTTCCCTTCCATTTTCCCTTCTATTTTCCCTTCTTCTTTGATTCTAGAATATGTTGTCATAATGTTATCTTTAATATTTAATGGAATGGATTCTATTGCTTTTGAAAATTCCTGTTTTGTCAAATCTGAATTAGACACTACATAAACAAAAATCTGTTCTAGAAAGTTTCCCTGAGATACATTGTCTGGGAATAATTCAAATATTTTCACTACATCTTCAGCTAACTTCATTATATTAGGTCCTTTTTTCTGAGCCATTACAGCAGCAGCCATCAATCTATTCTGAATTTGTTTTATATTTTCATCTGGTAAAGAGTTTAAGGCTATGAAAATATGTTTTAAAATGGGTATGTACTTACTTAATGTGCCTTTAATTTTGGGAAATAATCTTGATAACTCAGGTACTTTCCATTGTTTTTTACCTTGATAGTAAATCAAAGGTATAATTAATTTAAGATCTTTCCGTTCGCTGATACATTTAAACCAATGAGAAAAAACATAATGCCCAACCTGTACCAATACATATTTATCTGGCGATGATTTGTGCTCAAACAATAATACTAGGTCAACTTTGTCTCCATCTTTGAGTGTTACTTCAAATACTATATCAGAAAAATGCTCAGATAAGTTTCCCTGGATATAAGATTCATTTATAACATGGAGTGTTGATAGATTTATTTCATTCAATAAATCTTCGGGTAAATTTTTTTCGAAAAAAGAAACTGCTCTTTCTGGATCAGAAAAAGATGCTTTTACGAATTTGTCATGAATATTATTTATTCTTTTTGCCATAAAAAGTATAACCGTATTTTTCTATTTGGTCAATCAAAATTTTAATTTTGTAAAAACTTCGCAAGATATACAATTCATATACATTTACAATGCATAAATCGTCGTATATTTACCCTCCTAATCAAAGTCTTTTTTCATTGAAAACCACAGATAGTAAATTATTGTCCGATAAGGCAAAACCAAGAGGCAAATTTCCACACTTAAAAATAGCAGGTCCTTTTTTGTATGTATCAGGTACTTCAAGTCGATTGCCTGATAATACATTCGATGGCGTCGAAGTCGATGAGATGGGTACAACCAATCTCGATATAAAAATACAAACCAAAGCCGTCATAGAAAATATCAGGGCCATCTTGCAAAGTGTGGGTGCAGATTTGGAGCATATCGTGGACATCACTGCATTTCTAGTGAATATGAATGATTTCGGTGGGTACAACCAAGTGTATGGAGAGTATTTTGATTATACAGGTCCAGCTCGCACTACTGTGGCTGTACACCAACTGCCACATCCGCATCTACTCATCGAGATAAAGGCTACAGCTTATTTTCCAGATATAAATAATAAACCATGAGTACAGATAATAAATATTCTTCTATACATTATAATTCTTACCTGCAAGTTGATAGGATCACGTCTTCTCAATCTCTTAGGAGTGACGAAGTCGGAGCACATGCGCATGATGAGATGCTTTTTATCATCACGCATCAGGTGTATGAGTTATGGTTTAAGCAAATAAATTTTGAATTAAGGTCAATTATCAATGATTTCAGTAAGAGGCAGGTCAATGAAAAAAATGTAGGTATTGCTGTCTCAAGATTGGACCGTATTATAGAGATCATGAAATTGCTCGTACAACAGATCGGCGTGATGGAGACGATGACACCACTTGATTTCCTAGATTTCAGAAACTATCTTTTCCCTGCATCAGGATTTCAGAGTTTTCAATTTAGAGAAATGGAAGTCATGCTCGGATTGAAACAAGATAGACGGACCACTTATAATGACAAACCATATCATTGTGTATTTGCAGATACAAAAAAAGAAACTTTGGAAGGTCTTGAGAGAGGCAGTTCTCTGTTAGACTTGATAGAAGATTGGTTGGAACGTACACCATTTTTGGAATTCGGCGAGTTCAGATTTGTTGAAGAATACCAAAAGGCAGTTTTGAAAATGCTCGATCAGGAAAAGGAAGCCATCATGAAAAGTGATATTCTTTCAGAAGAATCTAAGCAAATGAGGTTGACCATGCTCGGCGATACCAATACCTATTTTTCCAATATCATGAATGAAGACCGTCATATAGCGTTGGTAAAGGAAGGCAAATTGCAACTTTCGTACAAAGCGACGCTTGCAGCATTATTTATCAATTTGTATAGAGACGAACCGATATTGCACGTACCGTTTTTGCTCATCTCAAAGTTGGTAGAGATAGATGATCATCTCACCACATGGAGATATCGACATGCACAAATGGTGATG
>JBBRJL010000035.1:0-11079 GCA_038219375.1 Chitinophagales bacterium
AAACCTAAATGGGCAAGGAATTAAAGGCTCTAGAGTCTCTCCTTTCGTTCCTTGGGAACTGAATTACTTCCTTAAGTCAACTGAAATATCTCAGTATGCAGTTAATCACTGCCATCAATACATGAGTGAATTTAGTGGCTCAAAAAATGTGAGCGCACTAGGAGGATGTCTTTATCTAGCTCAAGTCAAGGAAAATTTGAGGCTTTTGCACTTCCGCTATCAACCAATTCAAGTTATATTTTGACCTATCAACATATAAATAAATCATGGAATGTAGTTAGAAATGGTATTACAGGAATGGTGAGCTTAGGAATATTTTTCCCATCTAGTACTAACCCTGATAAGTGGTTAATTAATGATTCGGATCGTCTCATATTATCAATTGAAGAAAGTCCGACTTTCCCTTTTCAAAACAATGATCAATATATGTTCAGTATACTAAATGGTGTACCAACTTATGAATTTAAATGATTTTATATTTTAAACAGCGGTAATAAAAATTAATTTTATCTTATGAAATATTTAATGACAATATTTATTTTAATCCTGGTTATTGGTGTTAATTGCCAAGTAATAATTGATAGTGAATTTGATAGTATTAAGGTCCAAAAAGATATAGAGACTCTAAATAGACCAACAAGGTCAGAATTTGACTCTAGAGATAAAATCTCTATTGATTTCATATTAAATATGGTTAAGAAGATTAAAGAACATGAGTTAGAAATTCTCTCACGTTTTGAGTTTTTTCTTAACGACAAGGAAACACCCTTTACAATCATTTATAATATTTGTGAAACTTTGATAAATGAGTATAAAAGTGATATAATTGTTAGATTTATTTGGGAACATTCTGATTTGTATAGAATAGACTATAGTCCACATAGAATCTCACTTAAAGGCGATATATTCACAAACTATCCAATTAGAACTTTTATTTATAATAACAAGAGTTTATTTCTTGATGTTTTGATAAGAAATGAGTATTTTAGTAAGGAAATTCCCGAAAATGATTTACCTATAATACATACTGTCTTAGAAGATTTTATTAATGATGATGGTGAATTTCGAAATTTGTTGTGGATTAGAGACAACGTATTAATATATTCCTTTAATCATAATAATTATAAAAAAGTTAAAGATTTCCATAACAATCAAAAAAAATAAAACCAATGGAATACCTAAACAAAATAAAAATCCTTATATTTGCCATCGGCATGATGGTAAATATAAACATATATGGGCAAGGAGATGCACTAAGCATTGAGCAAAAATGTGACCCGAGTAAGCTCGATCTCACTATTGATGGTGGTTTTGCACCATATGAAGTAGAGTGGCAAGCACTAGTCAATGGCTCTTGGCAGACTGTATCAGGATGGCCTAAGACTGGACTTAGCGGAACAGATGGACAAGAAGATTTTACAAGTACACTCAACTACGAAGAATATAAAGTGATTGTTCACGATAACTTATGTGGCGTGGTAGAAAAAGAAATAGTTGTAGACCCATGCAAATGTATAAAGGTAGAACTTGATTATTTGCACAACGTGGACCACTGCCAATATCCCAATAGTCAAACAAATACAGGATCTATAGGACTTTCGATCACAGGCACAAACACCTATTCAGTACAATGGTCTACTGGAGCAACAGGTTTAACTATCAATAAACTTGTCACTGGGTATTATACTGCTACTATAACAGCTGGAGCATGTGAAATAGTAAAATCTTATACAATCTGCTGTTGTGAGGTCACTTCTGAAGAGAGACCTTTGTGGCCAATAATTTTATGCAATGAAGATGTGAATTTAGAGATTACAGATTCGCAAGTTTATTCACCTACAACTACTACTTCCTATGATGGCTCTATAACGCTGGAAGTTAATGGAGGTAGAATCTATACATGGTATTTTAATGGAAATATAATTGCAAGAACCAGAGATATCAGCGTATTAGGACCGGGTACATATACCGTTCAGATTCAAGATGGTTGTGGAGCTAGTTTATTGGAAGATTTTACATTGGTAGATTGTACTTCTAAGAATATTAGTTTAAATGCTTCTGTAAAGAATACATGTAAAGGGTTTTCTATTGGTAGTATTTCTGTAAATCCTGCTGGAGGTAGTTCTCCTTATAAATTTAATTGGAGTAATGGAGGAACATCATCATCAATTACAGATTTAAGTGCTGGAGAATTTTGTGTTACAGTGTCTGATGTTGATGGATGTTTCATTAAAATGTGTTTTGAAGTAAAAGATCCAGATGCTGTTTACAATAGAGAAGGTTGCTTAGAGACATGGACATGTAATGTAAATGAAGTTGTTAATACAAATAATATTGGAGTTTTAACAAGCTCGACGAGTAAGGAATGTGTAAAAACAATTCAGTGTAATGACGGAGTGGTTTTTCAGACACAATTGGATGGAGTATTGGTTTGGGGACAATCGTGTGAGGTTGTTTCCATTTGCGCCGACGGCACTAGACATCATATTGCCTGGGGATTTCCATCGAGTTATGTCGACATTAATTGTTATGAACATTACATTTGTTCAGTAGTTATTAATGGTGTTTTGTTTCAGAATGAAGTAGATGTAGTAGATAGAGCATATTTTTGCCAAAAAGGTATGGGATCAGATGATGTTGGTTGTTATACTTTAATTGGAGCTTGGTATTGTCCTGCTCGTGGCGGTGGCTACGTATCAGAGGATATTCTTTATGATTGCTCACAACTAGGAGTTTACCCAATGTGTCCAGGTGCCAGACCTTTTATAAATAATGAAGAAATTAATGTTGAAATAAATCCCGAGATTGAAATCATTAAAAGTTCATTTGTAGAATTAAGTAATAAAAATTTGAAATTTACAGATGTTAAATCTTTTGATAATGATTTACTCCACAATGAATATGAGGTTATTGAGCCAATTACAAACAGAAATAATGTTTCAAATAATTATAAAGCTCCAACCAGAACAATATATACTGATGAATATTTAGTAACATATGATATTGCTGACAAGTACTTTGGAAAGCTTTATGATTCAATGGGAAGGCTCATAACAAATATCGAATCTGATGGAAACAATACATTGAGCACCGACTTTAGCAATCTTCCATCTGGGCTATATTTCTTGATGATAAAGTCTGAAAATCTAGATAATCATACAATAAAATTAATCAAACCTTAATAAACATGAGACAATATTATATTTTATTACTTACAGGAGTTTTATTTTTTCTTTCGTGTTCTGGAGACAATGATGATGTTGTATTTCCACTACTAGGGAAATGGAAAGTAATTGAAATAATAAAAGACACAATTAGCATTCCACACGTTTTTAGCACAAAAGATTTTCAGATAGAATTTTTAGACAATAGCATTGCATTTTATGAGCAAGGAAGAATCAAAGATACATTTGATTATAGATATTACCCTTCTGATAGTTTGTTTCACTTGATTAAAAAAACTAGTGATCCTATTAAGTCAGCCCAATTTATTAAAATTCTTGAAAATAATTCTAGTACAGCATCATGTATAGGTGATTATGAGCAAATTGAAATCAAGTGGGATATGACCAAAATATAAAATTTAAAGTGAATGAAATATTTTTTTAAAATTATCCTTTTGTTCATGATTCTCTTTACACTTAGTTGTTCCAAAGATAAATTGCCTGTAGAAACTGGACCGCAGTTATTAGGTAAATGGAAAGATCAGAATGAAATCACAGTTCAATTTCAAAATGGAAATGTGGCACTTTTAATATCGTACATTGAGTTTATGGATGGCCAATTATATGAAACTTGGGCAGAACCTCCTTTTTATGAACCATTTGGTTTAAGTCCATCAAAAGACGGTAGTTGGGAATGGGATAAAACTGAAAATAGGATAAAATTATTTAATACCCCAGGTGACGAGTTTCAACAGGTTGAATTTCTTTATTATTGGCAAATTGTAGAGTTGGCAGAGGACACCCTTTCGGTGAAAGTTTTAGATCAAAATGATGAATTCATTCGAGATAGAGTTTTTATTAGGATTTAAAAAAGTTGTAATTATTTAGTTAAATACAGTCTATAGCAACGATTTAAATTATATAATGCAGGAAATTTTGATCAATCCAAGATCAGAATTTCCTGTTTTTTATTTGTAAATACTTTGTATATTGAGAAAAAAGAAAAAAATACCGTTTAAGAAATTACCTAAACCTTAAAAAACACGCACCTACTTTCTTTTCTTACCCATATATTGAAATTTCTCATTCTATTTAGTGAAATTTGCGTCTTCGTAATCACGACAAATTATCGCTCTAATGATTCAATTTTTTATCTCGACTGACCAAACTGTCTATGCAGTTCAATCCATAAGATCTTTAAGTAATGAAGATTGTGAAAAACTCAATTGGCTCTTTGGCGACTCAAGTTTGGAAGAATCCCACGTTTTGAATGGTGCTTATATTGGTCCTCGGGCGGCGATGGTTACACCCTGGAGTACGAATGCCGTAGAAATCACCCAAAATATGGGCATAAACAGTATCATCAGGATAGAAAAATTCGTCAATGTAAATAATGAATTAACGGATGATTTTGATCCGATGTTACTTCAGAAATATTCAACCTTGCATCAAGAAATCTTTTTACTTGATATTGCACCAGAACCTATAAGAGAGATTGATAATGTTGCAAAATATAATAAAGAAGAAGGACTAGCACTTAGCGGCGAAGAAGTCCAATACCTTGTCGATTTGTCTGTTCGTCTCGGCAGGAAACTGACAGATTCAGAGGTCTTTGGTTTTTCACAAGTCAATTCGGAACATTGTCGCCATAAAATATTTAACGGTCAATACATCATAGATGGAGAGATCAAGCCCCATAGTCTTTTTGCACTCATCAAAAGTACCGCAAAAGCCAATCCAAACGACATCGTATCTGCATACAAAGACAATGTGGCTTTTGTCAAAGGTCCTGAAATGGTGCAATTTGCGCCATCAAAAGGCTACGAGCCATCCTACTATGAAAGGAAAACCTTTGACTCTGTCTTATCACTAAAAGCAGAAACCCACAATTTCCCTACGACGGTAGAGCCATTTAATGGTGCTGCTACCGGATCAGGTGGTGAGATCAGAGACAGACTTGCAGGTGGCCAAGGTTCGCTCCCACTTGCGGGTACAGCAGTGTACATGACTTCTTACTCAAGACTAGAGAGTACTCGTCCATGGGAACAAAAAGTGGCTGAGAGGCAATGGTTGTATCAGACACCAATGGACATTTTAATCAAAGCCTCGAATGGTGCATCTGATTTTGGTAATAAATTTGGTCAACCATTGATTGCTGGTTCTATCCTTACTTTCGAACACGAAGAAGATGCTAGAATACTAGGATTTGATAAAGTCATCATGCTTGCAGGTGGCGTAGGGTACGGGAAATTAGCGCAAGCAAAAAAAATGACACCTCAGAAAGGTGATCAGGTCTTAGTTTTAGGTGGCGAAAATTATCGTATAGGTATGGGAGGCGCTGCAGTTTCTTCAGCAGATACAGGTGCTTTCGGTTCGGGTATAGAGCTTAACGCCATACAAAGATCAAATCCTGAAATGCAAAAAAGAGCTGCCAATGCCATTAGAGCATTGGTAGAAAGCGATAATAATCCTATCGTTTCCATTCACGATCACGGGGCAGGTGGACATCTCAATTGTCTTTCTGAGCTAGTGGAAGAAGCTGGTGGTATCATACATATTGATGCATTACCGATAGGTGACCCTACTTTATCATTCAAAGAGATCATAGGAAATGAATCTCAAGAAAGAATGGGTTTAGTCGTACATCCTAAAGATATTGAATTGGTCCAAACAATTGCAGACAGGGAGCGTGCTCCTATGTATGTCGTAGGTGAGATCACAGACGATCATAGATTTGCATTTGTCTCTGAAAAAACAGGTGAGAAACCTATGGATTTGGCACTGAGTGATATGTTTGGCAGCAGTCCAAAACTGGTCATCACAGATCAAACAAATCATGATAAATACACTGAAATCTCTTACGAAGCTATAAAGTTTTATGAGTACCTTGAGCAAGTACTACAGTTAGAAGCCGTAGCATGCAAAGATTGGCTTACCAATAAAGTCGATCGTTGTGTAGGTGGTCGAGTAGCGAAGCAACAATGTGCTGGTTCTTTACAACTTCCTTTGAATAATTGTGGTGTGATGGCTTTGGATTATGAGCGAAACCAGGGAATTGCTACGTCGATAGGTCATTCGCCCATTAGCGGATTGATAGACCCTGTAGCAGGTAGTCGTAATAGTAT
Source organism: Chitinophagales bacterium (assembly GCA_038219375.1). Lineage (GTDB taxonomy): Bacteria > Bacteroidota > Bacteroidia > Chitinophagales > Saprospiraceae > OLB9. The sequence continues at coordinate 6,290 of JBBRJL010000035.1, forward strand.
CGCAGAAGCTTTGACCAATATCGTCTGGGCACCATTAGAGGAAGGTCTCAAAAGTATCTCCCTATCAGCCAACTGGATGTGGCCTTGCAAAAATCCAGGGGAAGATGCTAGACTTTATGCAGCCGTGGAAGCGTGTGCGTCTTTTGCTATAGACTTAGGTATCAATATTCCTACAGGAAAGGATTCATTGTCTATGAAACAAAAATATACCGACAAAGAAGTCATTGCTCCAGGTACCGTTATCATTTCAGCAGCAGGTCATTGTAGTGATATCAGAAAAATAGTTGAACCTGTTTTAAAATCAACTGGTGGTGGGATTTATTACCTAAATATGTCAGGAGTGGATCATGAATTAGGCGGATCATCATTTGCTCAGATCATGAATAAGGTAGGCAATAAAGCTCCATCGATAGCATCTGCTGAACAATTTAAGACTAGTTTTAACCTGATACAACAACTTATAGATGAAGGTGCAATCCTTGCCGGTCATGATATAGGAAGTGGTGGATTGATAACTACGTTGTTGGAAATGTGTTTTGCACAGACTGATTTAGGGGCAAAATTTGACTTAACTTCCATTGGACAAAATGATGCCATTCGACTACTCTTTGCTGAGAATGTGGGGATTGTCTTCCAAGTAGAGGTAAATAAAGAAAATGCAGTCGTGGATTTATTCCAAAGACACAATCTTGGTTTGATCAAAATAGGAATGCCAACCAAAGGTAAAGAGCTAAGTATCAAAAACAATGAAGATGTATTCACTTTCAACATCAATCATTGGAGAGATATATGGTTTAAGACATCCTATTTGCTTGATAAAAAGCAATCTGCAGGTACAAAAGCGGATGAACGATACAAAAATTTTAAAAATCAACCACTTAAATTCGTTTTCCCTAGTCACTTTACTGGGTCAAAACCATCAATTGATACTAATAAACCACGTCCAAAAGCAGCTGTCATAAGAGAGAAGGGAAGTAATTCAGAAAGAGAACTGGCAAACGCAATGTATTTGGCAGGCTTTGATGTGAAGGATGTGCACATGACAGACTTGATATCAGGAAGAGAGACATTGGAAGATATCCAGTTTATCGGAGCGGTAGGTGGGTTTTCTAATTCAGACGTATTGGGAAGTGCCAAAGGTTGGGCTGGCGCATTTAAGTATAACGAAAAGGCCAAAACAGCATTGGACAAGTTTTTCAGTAGAGAAGATACGCTTTCAGTTGGTATTTGTAATGGTTGTCAATTATTTGTGGAGTTGGGTCTGATTAATCTGGATCATGATGTCAAACCCAGAATGCATTTTAATGACTCTCACAAACATGAAAGTGGATTTACTTCTGTCACTATTGCTAAGAATAATTCAGTGATGATGTCTACCCTCGAAGGAGCGACGCTAGGTGTATGGATTTCACATGGTGAAGGTAAGTTTCTGCTACCAAAAGAAGAATCAGCGTATGATATTGTAGCAAAATATGGCTACGATTCATATCCTGCCAATCCCAATGGTTCAGACTATAATACTGCGATGATGTGCAGTGCTGATGGCAGGCATTTAGTCATGATGCCACATATAGAGCGATCTATTTTTCAGTGGAATTGGGCAAATTATCCCGAAGGAAGACAAGATGAAGTCTCTCCGTGGATAGAAGCTTTTACGAATGCTAGAAAATGGATTGATAAGAAGAAGTAATCGTTTAATGGTTTGAACAAATGGAAAAAAGACCAAAAATAGTATTGACACTTTCTACATTAGATAAGATAGTAGAACTTCTAGGTATCATTTCAATCGTTGCCATTTGGGTTTTAGTCATTACTTCTTATAATAGTCTCTCAGATACCATTCCAGTGCATTACGACCTGGATGGGAAAGTTGATATAATAGGTGGCAAAGAAAATATATTTGCGCTGCCTATTGTTGCGACAATATTATTTTTGGGTTTGACAATATTGAATAGGTATCCTCACCATTTTAATTATCTCAATAAAATTACGGAAGAAAACGCACATCGTCAATATTCTATCGCAACAAAAATGATTAGATTTCTGAAGTTGATTGTTGTTATTATCTTTGGACTAATAGAATGGAAGACGATTCAAAATGCACAAGGTATAGCAGATGGTCTTGGGATGTGGTTTTTACCGATAATAATAGCGCCTATTGTTATTCCGTTGATATTTCTTATAGTAAAGTCTTTTAAAGTTGAATAAAAAGTAAACTTCGTATGAATTGATTACAAACTTTTAAAATAAGTTGTAGATCAGTATGATCTACAACTTATTACCACAAATCAACAAATATACTAATCTTTCATATGATACCTCATATCATTATAGAATTTTTGGCTATTTACATGTCTGTATTTTCCTAATAAAATATCTTTTACAATTTTTGGATTTGAGAGAGGACAATATTTCAAAACATCGTCTATCATGCGTTCAAAATCAGGTGGCATATTGTAAAAGATAAATTTGATTTCGTACTCTTGTTTAATATTTACAAAAAGCTTAAAAGTACTATGAGCAAACCTAACACTATCGTCTTTATACAATTTTTTAAATTGCTCATTTCGAAGCGAATTCGCTGAAAATAAATTATTGCGAGGAAGTGGCTTTGGCAGCCTCCCATTTAACATTACACCTTTTTTTACAAATGCATCAAACACAAGAGCGTAATTCAGGATGAGACATTCTTTATCTTTAGAAGGATATTCCAGCAATTTAGAAAGTAGCTCACTATTAAATAAATAATGTACCCCCTTTAAAACTAGTGAATCTAATTCAGGCGTGATCTGTTTGTAAAATGTTGAATCAGCATTGCAATTCTGTCCAAAGCTTACAGAATTGGATATAACAATAAAAACTGAAATTATAATTGTATATTTCATTACCAGCAAGTGTTTTATTGTAATTGAAATCTACGAACTGTATTCATTAGTATATCTATTTCGTCCAATAATACCTCATGTCGTCATAATACTTATTTTCTTTAATGTGGTCATATTTATTCAATAAAATTTTTTTAACAGTAATTGGAAATTGAAAATTTCCATATTTAATAATATTATCAATTTCTATTTCATGACTTTGCAAATCAGATAAATCAAAATCTTCTTTATATTTTAATCTAAAACTACAGAATATTTTGAAAAAATAAATGCTTAAAATTTCACCAGACTCATTTCTAAATGGCATTTTCCTATCACTATCAGACTTTATTAATGTATCTTTAGAAACATTTTCAATTATATAAGCTTTTAGGTGTTTCTTCACAACTTTTTCTCTCGGAAACCTTTCATTAAGATAAATATTTTTTGAAACTAAATAATCAAAAATATAGGCATATCTTCTTAATCTAATAGACTTCGATTCGGTTAATTCAAAAGATTTATCCACAAATTCAAAATAGTCCAACTGCAAACGAGATTGTTTTTTAGCGAAAAGGGCTAAATCGCCCTCATATTTTGAAAAGAAAATGGAATCTAAATATAAATTTAAATTCTGAGTTTTGCATTTTTCGCAACAAGTAACTAATAGAATTGTGATTAACAAAATTGCTTTCATTTGAAATAAAGTTTTAAAATTTTAATTAATATGAAAAATTTCACTCATATGATTGTAAATCTTTCAATAAATAAATTCTGGAATAATAAATTTAGTTTAATTTACTAATCTACTCCGAAAGCCAAATCAAATAATAATTTAACATGTTTATCAATCTTAAATGATAAGCTTTTCAGAGTAGACTTAAAAGCTAACAACACGTTTATGGTGGACAAACTGTACCATCGTGGCATGTTGAAGGATCTAGTAATTCGGTATATACAAGGGCAGTTTTTTTAATTAAGTTAAAATATAAATTTGAGGAACCCGAAATTGTTCCATTATTTTCACCAGATTGTAAAACATTCTCAATTAAGACCCCCACATTTGCTTTCATGTCCAAATAAAATTGCCCAATAATATATTGAACTTCCCCTGAAAGTTTTGGATCTCTAAATTTGTCACAAAGAAAACTTATTTCTATATCATCATATTTTACTAATGTACCTTTACCTGGCACTACAATATCATTTGCCATTACATAAGCAGTTACAGGATGTGGAGGTACAATTATACCCGAACCTGCAAAATAGGGTCCAATGTAAGTTGCAGGATCACCACTTTCAGCTACATAATTATTATAAAAATTAACATCGTCTGGTAACAAGTAATTGTCTGAAAAAAAGGAAGCACCTGGGCGTTTAAATGTATGGCCTACTTGAGAATAACATGGATCAGGATTTTGTATTGACAAGTTATCAAAATAAACACTCTTTGGCGCAACCACTTCAAACTCCAGTTCTAATGTAGTATTACAACTTGGATTACATAGATCAGTTCCTGTGAGCTCGGCAGTAATTTTAATTGTACCAGGGGTCCATTGTGCTTGAAAATTGCAATAATTTTGAGTTTGATTGGACAAAACACCAGGCCCCGAAATTTTCCAATTGCAAAATAAAGCACAATTATTCCGAATACCTACCAAAACTTCTTCGCCAATCCCAATTTTTTTCCTTGCAGTATTTGCTGGTAGTGGTTTTTTAGTAGAACTTACTAACTGAGGACATGTTCTAGTTGTACTTTGGCTAGCGGCTTCTATCTCATCCCACCAATTTAGCAGATCTTGTAAATCACTCCAATCCATGCCATAATCCCAATTATCATGGTTGTAACATCCCCAATCTCTAAAATACCATCCAGGGCCATCTTTACCATCTATTTCAAACTGATATTTAGTCCAAGTGCCATCA
>JBBRJL010000036.1:0-10961 GCA_038219375.1 Chitinophagales bacterium
TTCCCTTTATTTCGACAAGAATATGAACTAATCTAAACTGTAAGGTAAGCAGGCCGTTCCTGTACGCGGAGCGATTTAGCGGAACTAGTCCGCCTAGGCGGATTGTTTACTTTTTTTGGCAATGCAAAAAAGTATAACTGAACGATCCTGTAAGGTCGAGCATGACAATGCGAGAAGTGAAGGCACCCGAAAGGGACGGGAAGGTCGCGGCTTGAGCGACAAAGCCAGATTATTGCTCATACACTAAGTATAAAAGAGATTATCATATTTTGACTATAATCAATGAATGATAAATCAGCAACTTTTAAAAATGCACAAAATCTTATACATACGTGAGTGCTTTACAATTTCTAATCTAGGAACACCGGTCAAAGACCGAAAGATATATTACGTCAAGGTCAAGGAAGACTTTCCCAAACGGTGGCTTTCTCGTTGTACACGTTAAAAACCGATACGACGCCTGTGAGCTTTCGGATCACAAAAAAAGATTAAAAATGTGACTATCATTTTTTAAAATCGTCTAAGTAATGTCTTGAAAGAAAAAGCAATAAACTTTTTAATAAATAATTTGAATACAAAGATGTAAGTTCGCAAACAACACCGTTGTAGGGAATTTATAGAGGGTCGTTCTGCACCGGCGACCCTTATTTATTTTTTTTTGAAAAAAAAACTGGTTTTTGAAACTTTTATTTCTTTTTCAATGTTTAACATTTTACTAACAATATTAAGTTTTTAATTTTTTATTATTTACTAGTTTTAGTTTTTGTATAATTTTTTATTATTTACTAGTTTTAGTTTTTTGTAGAATTTTTAATTTTTTCTTATTTTTAGTTTTTAAACATTTTTTAATTTTTTAATTTTTTTAGTTGTTAGAAATTTTGTAGAGCCATCTTAATTAGATGGCTCTTTTTATTTTCAGTGGTCTGCACCGGAGGGTCAAAGCCTTCAGACGCTGAAAACAAATTTCCATCTATCTCTGACCATAAATGACGCACACGAGCAATGCAAGCGCAAGTTTGTAACTTGTGTCTAATCAATCATTACAAATCCCCACATACGAAAATCAACAAAGCTGAGGAGCTTTAGTGGCATCCACAAATCTGCATTGCAATCTACCTATACGATGTCTATGAGCCTTCGGATCAGAAGATTATCTCATTTTTGGCCTTCTTCTTTTACCACCAGGCATCATCATTTGCCCTGTTTTCATGCCCATACTTTGGGCCACTTTCATTTGACCACGATTATTAATTGCAGTTTCAAATTGTTTGAATTGTTCCTTTAGGCTCGGTTCGGTGATTTTTAGACCCTTTGCTTGGTAGAAATAGTTTTTGGCACCATTCCAGTTATTTTTATTAGCTTGAATACCTGCCATTTGCAGTAATACCATGGCTTTTTCATTATCTGAAGGTAATTTTAGGGCAAGCGCTTCATTAAAATAAAGTTCTGCTTCCGTATTATCTTTGCGTTGTGCGGCTAGTGACCCTTTCAGTATATAATAAAAAGCTCTATTGGTTACGTAAAGAAACTTAGGAAAGTAAGTGAGGTTCAATCTTTTTTCAGCACCATCAAAATCTGAAACTTGCAGCAATTCGGAAGCTGACTGTACAGTACCTAATAAGATGTAACTGATCAAGAACAGGATACCAATGATGATAAATATCCAGGTGTACCCTACACCAAGTAAAAAAGAAAGAATGATACCACCCACCAAACATATGGCGATTATGGCAAATTTTAAGTAAATATTTATTGTAAACATGCATGTATAATTAATGATAAATCAAATCAGGCTGCGAAAATAAGGCCTTTTTTAGTATCGCTGTATGTTAAGAGTATTAATTTCTTATTTTTTGTGGTGTGATGGTTTCATTATATTACCTTTGCTGTGTTATAAATTGAATTAATGTAGACATCAATGAAAGTATTTTTAGAGTCAACCTTTGGTGAATTGAATTTTAGGGGTACCAATGAGAGGGGCCAAACTATGCAGTTTTCTGGCAGCAAAGAAGCCGTCAGCCCCATGGAGTCCGTCCTTATGGCAGCAGCAGCTTGTAGTTCGATTGATGTAGAAACATTACTCAAAAAAATGCGACAAGATGTAAAATCGATATCTGTCGAAATAGATAGCACTAGAGCAGATGCCGTACCTGCTGTCTTTACAAAAATGCATTTGCACTACATCATCAATGGAGACGTGAAGGAAGATAAAGCGCAGAAAGCTGTCCAAATGTCGATAGAACAATATTGTTCCGTGTCTCTCATGCTTGCAAAGTCTGTGGAAATTACCCACAGTTTTGAAGTGAGGGTGCCAGAGTGGAGCGATGATATTTAAACAGTTTATTGCATATCATGAAATTTGAAACGAAGGCCATCAGGCTACAAACTGATAGATCACAGCATCACGAACATAGTACACCTATATTTGCAACGTCTAGTTTTGTTTTTGACGATGCAGAACATATGCGAGCATTATTTGCTAATGAAGAGGGAGGTAATATATATTCGAGATTTACCAATCCGTCTGTGCGAGAGTTTGAAGTCAAGATGGCTGCACTCGAAGGTGGTGAAGACTGTATCGCCACAGCAACAGGAATGGCTGCGATCTTTGCAACTTTTGCATCTTTACTAGGTAGTGGCGATCATTTATTGATGTCAAAAGCTGTTTTTGGTTCGACATTCAAAATTAATGATGATTACCTCCACAAATGGGGCATCACTTATGACTATATCGACCCGCTAGACATGGGACAGTGGTCTGTATTGGTCAAGCCAAATACTAAGCTGCTATATCTCGAAACACCATGCAATCCAGGGCTCGATATCATTGATCTGGAAGCCACTAGTAAATTTTGCAAGGATAATGGTATATTACTCATTGTGGACAATTGTTTTGCTACACCTTACTTGCAACAACCACTAGCATTAGGTGCTGATATTGCTATACATTCTGCTACAAAATACATCGATGGACAAGGAAGGGTAATGGGAGGAGCTATCATTTCATCCAAAAAAATCATAGAACAAATCTATCCCTTCATGAAAAATGCGGGACCATCATTGTCTCCATTTAATGCGTGGGTACTATCCAAAAGTCTAGAGACACTTGCTATCAGAATGGATCGTCATTGTCAGAATGCGCTTCAGATTGCTACATGGTTGGAGTCACATGATGAAGTGTCTTATGTAAAATATCCATTTCTACCATCGAATGTCCAATACGACATAGCAAAAAGACAAATGAAAGCAGGAGGTGGTATGATCAGCTTCGAGCTCAAAGGTGGCATTGATGCAGGACGCAGACTTATTGACGCAAGAGAAATGATTTCATTATCGGCAAATCTTGGCGATACTAGGACGATAATCACCCATCCAGCCTCGTCTACACACTCCAAACTTTCGCCCGCTGAGCGTGCAGCAGCTGGTATCACAGATGGTTTGATCAGGCTCTCAGTAGGTCTCGAACACGTGGACGATATCATCGCTGATCTAAAATTATGAGCATTTGGTAGAACATTATTTTTGAGTCCACTCCGAAAAGTAAATTTATCACTAAGGTTAAAATATAAAGATTTGTACCGGATTGATAATCAATATATTCCACTTTAGGGGTAGGGGTGTTTCCTTTTTAGGGATAATGGGTAAAAAACAGCTGATTATCAAACAATTTGTGTTTTCGGAGTGAACTCATTTTTGTCATTTGCAACTAAACCTACTTTTGACTCGTCTATTCTAAGTCAACAAATCAACTTATGCATTACTTATTTACACTAATCTTCGTCTTCACTGTCAATGTCTTATCAACTCAAATCACTGTAAAAGGAACCATCAAGGATGAATCAGGAGCTATTGTTTCTTTTGCATCTGCCTCACTTATTAATGTGGACTCAACGCTCGTAAGAGGAAGTCTAACGGATGAAGACGGTCTATTTATGATAGAAAATGTAATGCCAGGATCTTATAGGATACTTGCATCATTTCTTGGCTATGAAAATGTATATACTGAGATCTTTGAGTTGAAAGCTGAAAATAAATCTGCCACCGTGGACATCAATTTTTTACAAAAAGGCATCTTACTTGACGAAACTATTATTGTGGCTAAACGACCGTTTTTAGAGCAAAAATCAGATAGACTTGTCGTCAATGTAGCCAATAGCGCCGTTGCAGCAGGAGGAACCGCTATGGAAATCTTGAAGAAAGTACCCGGAGTGGTCGTCATGCAAGACAAAGTGACCTTGGGTGGAAGTCAAAATCTACAGATATGGATTGATGGCAAACCTTCACCATATACCGACATGAATGCCGCGCTTAGGGATATGCCAGGCGATCAGATAGACAAAATCGAACTCATCACACAGCCAGGGTCACAATACGATGCTTCGGGTGGACCCATACTCAATATTGTGTTGAAGAGAAATGCAGACTTAGGATTCAAAGGGACAGCTGCGGTGACAGTAGGTGGCGGAAGGTTTGATCAGGCCGATGTAAATGCAGGTAAAGAAAATTATCATCGTGTCAATCCATCCCTTAATTTGACTTATAGAAGTGGCAAAATTAATTTGTTTGGCAACGTATCTCATAATCAAGGAGATTATTTTACCGCAATCATAGTAGATAGATATATAGGTGATGAAGTATATAAAAGCAAGAATATAGATCGGGTAGATTATACGTTTAACAATCTGAGATTCGGAGCAGATTATTTTGCATCTGAAAAGACAACCGTTGGGACTGTATTCAGGACTTGGGGTAGACAAGGAGATGGTAATGGATTTAATAAAACCAGTGTTTTTGATGCAAGTGAAACTATATTGAACAATATCTTTGTTACAGAAAATATTACAGATTCGAGAAGAAGCGGTCTTTATGGTAACGCTTACCTTAAACATGAGTTTGATCGCAAAACTGGTCATGGATTTAATGTCGATTTTGATTACAATATATTCAATACTAGGAATATAAATGACCTAGCCATCTATCCAGATGACAACCCATTGTTCAGATCGTTATCCCGTCAAGATGTAGATCAACCAGTAGATATTGTGGTAGGAAAAGTAGATTACAAATACCCCATAGACTCCACATTCAAAGTAGAAACAGGTGTGAAAACGAGTTTTGCAACCGTAGATAATGGCCTTAATTTTTTTAGAAATAATGAAGTCTCTCTTCCAGAATCAAATAATTTCCTATACAAAGAGAATATCAATGCGGGCTATGTTAATCTGAGCAAAAGTATATCTAAGTTTGAATTGAATGCAGGTTTGAGGTTAGAACAAACCATCATCTCAGGCGAATCAATGGATTCCTTAGTACTTGATAGGCGGTATACACAGCTATTTCCCAGTGCCAGTGCCATGTATCGATTTAATGAACATATGGCGCTTCAGTCATCATACTCTAGACGGGTCAATCGTCCTGGGTTTCAGCAACAAAATCCATTTTCTTACTTCATAGATTCTCTCACGTATACACGAGGCAATCCGGCATTGCGGCCCGAGATTATTAATACAGCACAACTCAATCTGACATTTGACGGACAGCCTTTTTTCGGAGTGGCTTATTATGTGACAGATGATGTCATCATAGAAAATGCCCCTAAACTTGAAGGGACACGTACTTTTACCACAGCAGAAAACTTAGCAAATCAGACTAGGGTAGAGCTACAACTGAACTTTCCCATCAAACTAGGGAAATACATTGATGGATTCGGTGGAAATCAGGCTATATATAATTCTTATGATGCTACCTACCAAAATATCAAGTATAAGACAAGCAGGTGGCATTGGTTAGGATATTTCCAAATTAATGCTACACTTCCCAAGGATTTCAGGATGGAGATAGGCGGTTATTACATGACAAAGTTCTTGGAAGAATTTCTTACCATTGACAATATTGCAGGTATAGATATTGGTATATCCAAAAGTTTTGACGAGAAACGTGGTCGAGTGTCTTTGAGTTTTAATGATATTTTTTATTCTCAGAATACAAATGCCACCATTGATTTTAGTGAGGTAAGGGTCAATTTTTCCCAACGAGAATTTTCACGTCAAATGAGACTCACATGTAGTTATCAATTTGGAAATTCGAAGGTAAAAAATACCTCAAGTAGGAGAGCAGCATCTGAAAGTGAATCTTCTCGGGTTAAGGTGGAGTAGGGATATAAAAAAATGAGCGAGTAAAATTTTTAGCTTTAGCCTAATCAAAACTGACATATAGCACCTCATTATTTCTTCATGATTTTGATAAAATTAAACTGTACGGCTCGTCGGCTTTGACATCGGTAGGGTTTAATAGCGTTGCAAACCAGCTTACAACAGATGCTTATTCCTTCCATCTAAATTTGGGAGTCCATAAAGTAGATACGCATTAGTCTAGAGATGGAGAGATGATAGCACTAAAGTATATGATATTCATCATTTGACCCATGATCTGATTCAAAAACAAAACAATAGCTTCCATTATTTCGTTCAGATTACAACAATTATTTAATTTTTCACGTCCAACTTTTGCTTATTTCCTATAAGGTTATTAGTAAGTGTTATAGGCGTATAAAATATATAAACATTGCTTATAGTTTTAAATGTCGTAATTTTGTCAAGTTTTTAATAAATCAGATAATCAAATAAATTTTAATAAATGGAAAACAACAGCCATGAGAGCAAAGCATCATACGATGTAAACTCAGAAAGTAAATGTCCGTTTTCAGGTGCAGCAGTAAAGAAGAGTGCAGGAAACGGGACTAGTAATAGAGATTGGTGGCCAAATCAGTTGAAACTGAATATTCTCCGTCAGAATTCAGCCTTATCTAATCCGATGGGCGAAACTTTCCATTATGCAGAAGCATTCAAATCATTAGACCTAGATACAGTCAAAAAAGATATTGTAGATCTGATGACTACTTCACAGGATTGGTGGCCGGCAGATTATGGTCATTATGGACCGTTTATTATAAGAATGGCTTGGCATAGTGCAGGTACTTACCGTATCGCGGATGGACGTGGTGGTGCAGGTTCGGGTACACTGAGGTTTGCCCCATTAAATAGTTGGCCAGACAATGCCAACCTTGATAAAGCTCGGTTGTTACTTTGGCCTATTAAGCAGAAGTATGGTAATAAAATTTCTTGGGCAGACTTGATGATACTTGCAGGAAACTGTGCATTGGAGTCTATGGGATTTCCAACATTCGGTTTTGGTGGAGGCCGTGAAGACGTTTGGGAACCGGAAGAGGATGTATATTGGGGCTCAGAAAGAGAGTGGCTTGGAGACAAGCGATACACTGGTGATAGAGAATTAGAAAATCCACTTGGCGCTGTCCAAATGGGACTTATTTATGTCAATCCTGAAGGTCCGAATGGCAATCCTGATCCATTAGCTGCTGCTCGAGATATCCGTGAAACTTTTGCACGTATGGCAATGAATGACGAAGAAACTGTGGCACTTATTGCAGGTGGACACTCATTCGGTAAAACCCACGGTGCTGCCGATCCAAATAAATATATAGCCGCCGAACCAGCTGCTGCAGGCATTGAGGAGCAAGGACTTGGTTGGAAAAATACTTTTGGTACCGGAAACGCAGGAGATACTATAACGAGTGGACTCGAAGGTGCGTGGACTACTACACCTACTAAATGGAGTAATAATTATTTTGAAAATCTTTTTGGATTTGAGTGGGAACTTTTCAAAAGTCCTGCCGGCGCGCACCAATGGAGACCTGTAAATAGTGGTGGGGCAGGAACTGTACCAGATGCACACGATGCAGCAATAAGTCATGCACCATTTATGCTTACTACTGACTTGTCGATGAGAGTAGATCCTGCTTACGAAAAGATATCAAGAAGATTTTTTGAAAATCCAGATCAATTTGCAGATGCATTTGCTCGTGCTTGGTATAAACTTACGCACAGAGATATGGGACCAATCGTACGTTATCTTGGTCCTGAAGTGCCGACTGAAATACTTGTTTGGCAAGATCCAGTGTCTCCTGAAACGAAGTCTGAGGTAGATGATCAAGATGTAGCAAAACTTAAAGAACAAATTCTTTCTTCTGGACTTTCTATTTCTCAGCTAGTATCTACTGCTTGGGCTTCTGCTTCTACATTCAGAAATTCAGATAAGCGTGGTGGCGCCAATGGTGCACGAGTGAGATTAGCGCCACAGAAAGATTGGGAAGTGAATCATCCGGGACTTTTGGCTTCTATTATTTCCACATTGGAAGGAATACAAAGTAGTTTCAACAATGGACATTACGGAGGTAAACATATTTCTCTTGCTGACTTAATCGTTTTGGGTGGTTGTGTAGGTGTCGAAAAAGCAGCTAAAGCAGCAGGTTTTGACGTTAATGTTCCATTTACAGCAGGTAGAGGAGATGCCACGCAAGAGCAAACGGATGTAGAATCTTTTGCAGCATTAAAACCAATGGCTGATGGGTTCAGAAATTATCTTATTACACAAAATTTCGGATCAGCCGAAGAGTTACTGATAGACAGAGCACAACTCATGACATTGACCGCACCAGAAATGACAGTTTTGCTCGGTGGTGTGCGTGTTTTGAATACGAATTATGGATATTCAAAAAATGGTGTTTTTACACATAGTCCCGAAGTATTGACGAATGACTTTTTTGTCAATCTACTTGATTTTAATACCACTTGGAAAGCGACATCACAAGATCAAGATGTATTCGAAGGATGTGACCGTAAAACTGGAGAATTGAAGTGGACAGGGTCAAGAGCAGACCTTATCTTTGGTTCAAACTCAGAGTTGCGTGCGATTGCAGAAGTATATGGAAGTTCAGATTCAAAAGAAAAATTTGTCAAAGATTTTGTCGCTGTGTGGAACAAGGTGATGAATCTAGGTAGATTTGACTTAGCGCAAATATAAGGATTAAGTTTTCATAGTAAATAGTTTTAATAGTTTAAGAAGTTTATTGGACTATTTTGTATGTACTACTGGTATAAAGGGTGATTTGGAAACGAATCACCCTTTATTGTTTAAAGACTTTATTTTATTTACTATGGAATGTCTAGCTAAAATTAGAAAACTAATTTCACTTTCTGCGAGAAATCCATCTTTATTCCTGATACAAAACCATCATCGAAATTGCGGGAACTTTTACTCCGCCTCTTACTGCATCGCTTTTATTAAAATCATCACCCGATACCGCTATCTTCCAATTGCCTTTTATATCATACTTCACTATTTCAGGTCGAGCATTGTAAATAACGTAAATATTTTTCCACTTATCTCTATTTGCATTTCCACTTATTTGATAACTGATCAATCCATGTTCTACGGTCTTAAACGCTAGATTTTTTAGGACATCTTGCGCATTGGCCATGTAGAATGCGGGATGATTTTTTCTGAGTTGTATTAGGTTTTTATAATAATTAACTACGTTTTCATGTTCAGATTTCCAGTTCCAGTCTATTTGATTGATGCTATCTGGCGCATTATAACTATTATGACTACCCTTTTTACTTCGCAGCATTTCTTCGCCTGCATGTATGAATGGGATGCCTTGAGAAGTAAGAACAACGGCATTGGCTAGTTTGTCCATTGCAATGATTTCAGAAGGTGTTGCATCAGGACGAGATACCTTTAGTTTATCAAAAAGTGCAAGATTATCATGACAAGATACATAATTTACGGATTGCCAAGGCTCTGCTGCCCACGGTTTGTCAGAGTTGTATGTTTTAGAATTGTCTACTTGTGGATGTTTGATACAACCTACGATACCCATTTTTACAGATTCTTCAGCGCCTTTTTTGCCACTGACAAAACCTTTGTCTTTATCATCAAAAACAGAACCTTTCAGTCCATCTCTGATTTCATCCGAAAAGGCGGCTAGTTGCGGCATTTGCGAAGTATGAGCCTTCAAAGCTCGACTTGCTACTGGTAAAGGCGAGTCTCCTGCAGTCCAACCTTCTCCATAGATCAATATGTTGGGATTGATCTCTTTGAGTCTTGTGCTAATGGCATTCATAGTCTCAATATCATGTATGGCCATCAAGTCAAATCGAAAGCCATCTACATGGTATTCCTTGGCCCAATATGCGACCGATTCTACCATATATTTGCGCATCATCGCCTTATCAGATGCTGTCTCATTGCCACACGCAGAGGCATCAGATCGTTTGCCATTTTCCCAATGGCGGTAATAATATCCTGGCACTTCCAAATTAAAGTTAGCATTGTCGTAGACTCCAGTATGATTATATACGACATCAATGACTACACCTATGTCTTGCTGATGTAATGCCTGAACCATTTGTTTGAATTCTCTAATCCTTACTTCACCTTTGTACGGATCAGTCGCATATGAACCTTCAGGGACATTGTAATTTATCGGATCATATCCCCAGTTAAATTGAGGCTTGTCAAGTTTAGATTCGTCGACAGAATTAAAATCACACGTAGGAAGCAGATGGACGTGTGTGATGCCCAACTCCTTAATATGGTCTAATCCTGTGCCAACACCATTAGGCCCTTTGGTTCCTTTTTCAGCCAGACCTAGGTATTTTCCTTGATGTGTTATACCCGATGCTGGATGTATCGATACATCACGTATATGAAGTTCATAGAGTATAGCTTCATTAGGATGATTGATAGATGGTCCGTTATCTTTCTGCCAGTCGATTGGGTCTGTACTTTTAAGATCGATGACCATTGCCCGTTCACCATTCACACCAAGTGCCTGAGCGTAAATACCAGGTGTTTCTTTGAGCCAGTTGCCGTCAATTTTGACTTGGTAGGTATAATAGATACCATTTAGATCACTCTTGAGAGAAATTTTCCAAATACCATTGTCTTGTTTTTGCAACAATGAACTACTGATGGCTTCACCGCCATTTCCTGTTTTGTATAATCGCAATTTCACTTCTTCGGCTACGGGAGACCAAATGGTAAACGTAGTGGATTCGGGTGTGTATAGCAGCCATAAGTTGGCTTCTATGGGTGTAGGA
>JBBRJL010000037.1:0-10947 GCA_038219375.1 Chitinophagales bacterium
ACACTCATCAATGTGCTTCCAACCAATTATTTCCAACTCCGATTTCTACCAAAATGGGAACGATAAGTGTCGGAATGGCATTTTTCATGAGGTCTGTAACAAGGACTTTTACTTTTTCTAATTCTGGTTTATATACGTCAAATACCAATTCGTCATGGACTTGCAAGATCATTTTTGTTCTCAAGTTTTGATCTTTTAGTGCTTTGTGGATATTGATCATGGCGATTTTGATCATATCTGCGGCGGTACCTTGTATGGGCGTATTGATCGCTACTCTTTCGGCATTGCTTGATGTCAATGAATTACGGGAATTGATGTCTCTAAGGTTTCTGCGTCTACCTAATAAGGTTTTGACATATCCATTTTCTCTTGCAAAACTTACGGTCTGATCCATATAGTTTTTCAGGCCAGAAAATTCTTTGAAATAATTCTGAATCAATTCTGTGGCTTCTTTCCGAGATATGCCTAGTTGTCTAGACAAGTTGGTCGCACCTGCACCGTAAGTAATGGAGAAATTTACTGTTTTTGCATTTCTTCTTTGGTCAGAAGAGACTTCATCGTAAGGTACGCCATATACTTTAGCGGCAGTAGCTCTATGGAAGTCATTACCAGCAACAAAAGCTTCTAGCATAGATTTGTCATCACTTATTTCGGCGATTATTCTTAACTCAATCTGAGAATAATCGGCTGCCATCAATACGTGGTCTTGATCTCTCGGCACAAATGCTTTACGGATTTCCCTTCCTGCTTCATCTTTGATCGGAATGTTTTGCAGGTTAGGATTTTCAGAACTCAACCTACCTGTAGCTGCCCTAGCTTGGTTGAAATTGCTATGGACCCGACCCGTGCGGGGATTTACCATAGTAGGTAGCGCGTCTACGTAAGTGGACTTGAGTTTAGAAAACTTACGGTGTTCTAGAATGCTGTCTATGACTATGTGTTCGCCGGCCAATTCTGTTAGCTTGTCAAAATCAGTGGAGTACTGACCTGAGGCTGTTTTTTTCCATCTATATGGTACTTTTAGTCTATCAAAAAGAACTTCTCCTACTTGTTTTGGTGAGGCTATATTAAAGTGTACGCCAGCATTTTTATATATTTCTTGTTCTTTTTCTAAAATTATTTTTTCTAATTCTTTGGAATATTCATTCAAGAAGCCTGCATCTATTCTTATTCCTTCATATTCGAGATCGCACAAAACTCTGATCAATGGTTCTTCAATATTTTTGTAAAGGAGATCGAGTTCATTCTCTGCCATTAGCTTTTGCATAATAGGTACGAGTTGTAGTGTAAGGTCAGCATCTTCACCCGCATATTCTTTTACTTTTTCAAGGGACACATCTCTCATGGTCAGCTGATTTTTGCCTCCTTTACCGATAAGGTCTTCGATAGGTACCATTTTGTAATCGAGGTATGACTCTGTCAGGTAATCCAACTTATGTCTGAGATCAGGTTCGCAAAGGTAATGCGTGATCATAGTATCATACAGACTACCCGCTATTTCTACATCATACCATTTCATGATGGACATGTCATATTTTATATTCTGGCCTATTTTTGTAATAGATAGATTCTCGAGTACAGCTTTGAAATGGGCGACCGTCTTTTTAGCTTCGTCAAAATTGGATGAAACTGGTACATAATAAGCTTCGCCAGCAATGACGGAGAAAGACATGCCTACTATTTCAGCCTGATGAGGGTCGATGCCAGTGGTTTCGGTATCAAAACTGAACTGGGATTGTTGTTCGAGCAGATTTACTAAGGCTCTGATCTCATCTTCGGTACTAGCTAAGAGATAGTTGTGTGGTGTGTTATCAATATTTTTTTTGGCAATCTGATAATCTGTATTTGATGCTTCAGGAGGCGTTGATTTACTATGCGTAAAATCATTTCCAAAAAGTGACTGCTGGATCCCTGCTTGATTTTGAAGTGTTGAGACCGAGTCACTTCCCAAGATTTGTTGTGCCAAAGTTCGGAATTCTAAGTCTAAGAAAATTTCTTTAAGTTTTTCCTTATTCATTGGGTCGAGGTTGTATCTCGTGGCATCAAACTGAATAGGAGAATTGATGTCAATCGTGGCCAATCTTTTTGACATAAGGGCCTGCTCGGCAAAATTTATGACGTTTTCTTTTTGTTTTCCTTTGAGCTTGTCGGCATTGGCAATAATATTTTCGACAGAGCCAAACTCTTTGAGTAAGGTAACAGCTGTTTTGGGACCGATACCTGGTACTCCAGGAATGTTGTCTACGCTATCACCTTGTAATCCGAGTACATCGATAACTTGATCTACACGTTCGATATCCCAATTGGCTAGAATTTCTTTTTCGCCAAGTATTTCGACATCATTACCTTGTCTACCAGGCTTATACATAAATATATTGGGAGAAACCAGCTGTGCATAATCTTTGTCTGGAGTCACCATATAGACGGTGTATCCTTCTTTTTCTGCTTGTTTGGCTAGGGTACCGATGACATCATCTGCTTCGTAGTTTTGAACCATCACCACGGGGATATTGAATGCTTCGATGATACTTGGTATGTACTGCATGGCAATCGTGATGTCTTCAGGTTGGGCATCTCTATTAGCCTTGTATTGTGGGTAATATTCGTGTCTGAATGTACCCCCTTTTGGGTCAAAAGCTACGGCGATGTGAGTAGGCTTCTGATTTGACATAAGATCCCATAGTGTACGTACAAAACCGGTAATAGCTGAGGTATTGAGTCCTTTGGAGTTTATAAGTGGTCTTGTAATGAATGCGAAGTGAGCGCGATAGACGAGTGCATGACCGTCGAGAAGAAAAAGACGTTTGTCCTCCATTGCTGATAGGTTTTGATGATTGAGAACAAAGGTATAAATAAAAAATGAAAAAGGGGATGCATTAGACAAATGCATCCCCTTCAGGAATTAATTTAAGCAAATTGTTGTTACTCGAGGCCGATCATCTTTTTGGTTGCAGTGTATGCGCCACTTTCTAGCTGATAAATCATTACTCCTTGGTTAGGAATATCGTTTTTAGTCAGCGTGAAGGTGTTGATACCTTTACCAAAAGATGCTTTATTTATGTATATCACTTTACCAGTCACGTCAAATACTTTTAGGGTAGCATTGCCAGACTCTGGAAGGTTGAAAGTGATGATTGTTTTGTCATTGAACGGGTTAGGTTCGTTTTGGAATAAAGCAAATTCAGAAACGTTTTCTTTACCTGCAAATCTTAGGGACAATTTGTTGGTATTTAAGTCATCTCCTGAATAAACTTCAGCATTGGTCAATGTTGAGTTCATATCGATGATGTCAGACAATTTAGCAGATGCTTTTGCTGCTACACTGATAGAAAGAATGTCATTACCATTTACAGCTTTGATATCATTCCAGCTTACGGTGTATTTATTGTCAGCAAGTTTTGCAATGTTGTTGTCAGCAAGTTTTTGATCTCCTACATACACGTCTACAAGATCGGCATTGTTTAGTGTAAGTGTAAATTGAAGGCCATAAACTTTATCTATGTCTGCACTGAATACTGCTGTATGAATCTCATTAGCAACTACTGTTTTATCATCAGCTGTCAATTGAACTGCGCTTCTTGACTCTGTATTTGCATCTTTTGCATTCCCTGTAGCTGAACCGTTTACATCTCCTACTTTGACGCCTACAAAATTTTGGTTTATCATTGTGTTGTCAAGATTTGTGATAAATCTTTTCTCTTGCAATGGCCAAGGATGTGTCGCATCAGGAAATGTTTGGGCACTGTTGATAAATCTCCAGCTATTGTTATTTGGCAATACGGTGTAAATACCTAAGATCAATTTTCTCAATTCGATAAGGTCGGCAGCGGTTACTTTTTCGTCTTTATTGACGTCAGCAGCTATGATATTGAATGGACCTTGAAGTTTAGCTTGATCAAGAATATGTCTTTGAATCAAGACTAAGTCAAGCGTACTTACTCCATTAAGGTAGTCATCATTTTTCTTACCTTTAATGTCGTAGTTATAGTACATAACAGCATTTGAGAATGAATAACTTCCAGCACTTGTGGTGTTCGTGTTTTTGATCATTTCTACTATACCGTTACTTAATGTAATTTCAGCGCCAACGATTTTTTGTCCTGTTGGTGATGTGATATTACCAGATACGATAGTGGTTTGAGCATTTCCGCAAGCGCCTTGGTTGTCAGCAAGTTTGAGTGTTACCACACAAAAATCATAATTAAGCTTTTCATCCCAAACCGTCATTTTAACATCTACAGATGGCACATCGTCACAATTGAAGATTTGTCCTGAACTCTTAGTTGCTGGCAACCATTTTTGAGCATTTCCTGCATTGTATTCAGCTTCAGTTGCATTAAGACCAGCTCCCTTGAAGTAGTGAATTTGATTTAACTTAGTAAGAACGGGGTTTGCTTCGTTGAATGTGTACAATAATTTTCCTTGTGAAGTACAGTTATCAAATGAACCTACATTGAAGTCAACAGCCCAAAGTTCTACTTGACCATTAAGCATAAGTGCTGAACTAAGGTTCAAACAATATGGCGTTGGTTTCTTTTTGTCTACCACCATAAAGTTTTGTACACAATTGGTCACGTTACCACAACCATCCAAAACTTTCCAAGTTATTTTGTGGTTTGACATACTACCCACGATGTCTTCTGGCAAAGTGATTCTTACTTCACCTCCTTGTCCCGTTGGAGCTACATATCTATCAGGAATACCATTACCGTTTGTATCATTGAATGAACCATCCGTCGCAGGTAAGAAACTTGAATACTCATAGTCATTAGTACCATCTCCCCAAAGGTCGACAAATACAATCCACTTAAGCCAATCAGAGGCACATTGTCCTTGATCTGTTGCTATTTGTGTAAGCACAAGGTTTCTTCTTTCGCATCTGTTACCATCATTATCATCATCATTATGATCATTAATTTCAAACATTAAGTCTGCACATGATCCTAATACTGGTCTCACTTCATCAATAACTTTTATGGTCTGCGTATGTGTGAAGTAACCAACAGGTGAAGTTGCATTCGGGTCATAAGCACACCAGTTGATAACGGTCCATCTGTTTAAGATTTTCATACAAGCATTACCTTCGAAGTAGAAAGTATCACTCTTAAGACTTACACCTATCTGATCGCAAGGTCCAGAAGTCCATGTTGGCGTTCTTTCTGCTGCGTCAGTGGTACAGTCAGTAGTAAGATCTGGTGGCCAAATAATACTTCCAGCGAAAGCTGGGAATGGATTTCTTAGCGTTATTCTTTGTACACAAATGATGTTTGGTCTGCTTTTTATTCTCCAAGTACGAAGAATAAAACCGATGTTACAGCCACTTAAAAACTGCTGGTCAGTATATTCAGTCTCTAGGTTAAGACAGTTAGAGAATGCTGTTGCTCTGCCCGTTACGTTAAGATTATTTTCATCATCGTCGCAATCGATAGTAAGATTTGCAGGACAAACTATCTGAGGAGCAAGTTTATCTTCTACCCTTACTTCTACCCAAGTCTCATTGTAATTATCAGACTGGCCGTTGACTACGTCACCAAATACGCCTGACATATTACCATCATCCCAAACTCTCATCCAAACTTTCACGATACCGAATGGAACTGCACCTTCTCTGTTTGTGATATCTGCACAACAGAATTTTACGTAAGCACCATTATCAGTGTCATAATTTGGACTATTAGGGTTGGTAGAGCCGTCATTTGGATGGCCATCTGCATTATAAGTGAAATTACCTGTGTAACCACAACCATCTTCATCTCTAGCAGGATCATCTTCTCTTCTCAACTCAAGGTGAACAGGCGTACAACTATCGTATGAACCATTATCAACTGAATTTGTAAATAATTTTGCGATGCCATCTGCTTCACTACCTGTAGTAAGTGAAATGATGATGTATTGTTTTGCAACTGCTATCGGAGCAGTAAGGTCAAGCACTGTGACAGTGACTTCGTCTGTACCGATGTTACCACAACAGTCTCTTGCCATGTATGTAAAAATATTTATACCTTTTGGTGTACCAATTGCTAGGTATCTTCCACTCGGAATATCGTAAACAACATTGACTCCTAGTGGTCCTGAAACAGTATAAGTTACCGTACTAGAACAGTTGTCATGTAAAATATCAGGCGTAGGCAATAAGAAGTTTGCAGCACAAGTCCATGGGTCAACACTCACGGTCAAGTCTTTTGCAACAACTGTAGGCGCTTCGTCATCCGTTGCTTTAATAACTTGGGTCGTTGTTCTGGTAGCACCTGAACACCAGTCTAAGATTGTCCACACTCGGATGATCTTTTTGCTGTTAGTACATGTAGGTCCACACGCATTCAATTCTGTGTCAGACTTAGCAGCAAGGATATTACATACATGTCCTGTCAATGGAACTCCAAAAACAGTAGGCCAAGCATATTTAGTTGCTTCACTCGTTGCATCTCTATTAGCAGCAGCTTCTGCAGCGGCAATATTAGCGTAAGTACCAGGGATCAATAGGATATAAGCAGCTCTATACTCTATGTATAATTTTGCTTTGTAAAAAGCAAAAATACCAGCCATACTTACATCAGAACCACATGTCAACTGTACATTATTGTAAGGGTCAGTCACTTCATCAATACTAACAGGATCAAATCTGTACTCGGATACGCATGGGATGGATTTGTTACCATAGATATCTGTGAATACCCATGTTCTTCTGATAATTTTAGCACCACAATTTCCTGTAGGAATGACTACATCGTTAAAAATCGTAGTAAATGAAGAACAGTTTTCAGTAACAACTGGTCTAGGATAAACTAATGTGTTTGCCAAAAAAGCGGCTTCATCTGTACATCTAAGTGTACAATCAGGATCTTCATTTCCTACTGGGCAAAGACAGTCCACTTGTGGTGGTAATTTGTCTTCTACTCTGATCTGTCCCCAGCAAAAATTGCCTGAAGGATTGGTAATAGTAACGGTGTACAACCCCGGATTGGTTACAACCGGGTGTGTGTAAGGTACAGTGGGTGTAACCCCACTTACTCTGACTCGATGTGTTTGGTTGGCACCCTGTGGGCCGCCTTCCATAACCATATCAGGTCTGATAACAGCTTCGCATTCATCATCCAGAGATACTTGTACTAAATCGTTACAAGCAATCTGATTTTGGCCTAAGCTTTGACTAGAAAAAACGAAAATTAACAGGAGACTCAACAGTGCAGAACGCAATACCGGAATCCCCTTACTTTGGGTAAGTAAATCTTGTTTTACCATGGGTAAAAAGTTTTGGTTATTAAAAAAATGAGTTCGTGCCCGCGTCTTTCGGGCTTAGGTCAGATTTAAATAAGATTTACTCTATTGAGTGGGAATGGTGCAAAGGTATGATGACAAATAGCCTGTGAGGTAATTTAACTTGGGGTAATTTTGGTATATTATTTTTAGTAATATCAATTTTATGCGTTTTGAATATAGTTATAAAAAATCTTTATATGTGTATTTTACTTTCATTCAGAATGTTGAATGATTTTTATTTTGAGGGTAAGAAAGTATAAAATTTCAATTTTTTTCAAAAGTTTTTTTCAAACGTAACCCATATTTTTTTCAATAGAATAATAATTCAATTATCGTGCCAAACTAAAATTCAAAAAGCATCGCCTTACATTGCCAAAGATGATGCTTTTTGTAATGAAAAGATATAGACCTGACTATTAGAAGGGCACTTTTTTGACTTGATTCATGACTGCACTACCAAAAGCAGCGGATAAATCGTCTGCCATACTATAATCTGATGGGAACATTTCGATATGGGTATCCATCTTTTTTTTACTCTCGGCAGTAAGTGCTCTTTCGTCACCTATAAAATTGCAAGCATACCCTGAGAAGTCATGATATACATTTATTGGGACGGATGAGATGTATTCTTTACTTTTATTGTCAAATACTTTCATTTTGCCGTGGAGCTCTGATTTTTTCTCTCTCAAAATCTCAGATATATTTGCGCTGACTTTTTCCCAAACTTCTTTTTCGACTTCCACTAAAACGCTATCTCTTTTTTCTTTGATGATTTCTTTTCGGATTAGAATCTCTTTTTCTTCTGTATAACTATTTATACTTTCTCTTTCTGGACTAAAGTTGATGTTTTCTAATGCGATAGTAACAATAAAGTCCGCATCCATCCCACCATCAAAATCTCCGACAGAATAATCATTCCAAAGGTTGTCTAATTTAGAGATAGGAAGATTCCACATATCTTTTTCGATATCATTGCCATGAAAATCTCTCAAACCATTAGATACATCAATGTATATTCTAGTAAGACCAAGACTAAGTGCTTTTTCTTTAAGCCTTTCTTTATCTTTGTAAGATGTTCTATAATTATCAATTTTGCCTAGCTCATAATATGCATCACGGGCAAACAACTTATCTTTTGTTTTTTCAGATTTATCAATTAAATTGAGTGCTTTATTATAATGGTATGACATGGTATTTTCTTCTGCGTTTCTGAGATCAGCGGATACGTCTATCATATCAAAGGAGGCGCGATATCCATCTTCACTGACCAAAGGAAGTAAAGGATCCAACCTATCTTGTCTCGACTCTATATTTTTGTAAAGGTTAAGCACAGTGACCCAATTTGCAGGTTTTGCTTCTGGATTGAGTTTACTTATTTCTTTGAGGTTGGCACTGTTGAGTTTTGCAAAAGCTTTTTCAAGACCCTTGACATACTCTGTCTTTTTCTTTTTTTCCCCTTGGAGTTTTGAGATGGCATAAGAGAAAGCTTTGTCATACTCTCCTTTTTCTACCATTTTTTCAACCGACTTACACGATGCTAAAAGGGCCATAAATACGATGGAGTAAAATACTGCTTTCATAACTTTGGTTTTTAATGGTAAGTAAATATGTTTTGATAATGACAAAACTGTGACAGTACAACAAAAGTAACACCAATGTAAGAGTTTTATATATTTTTTAACGTAATCGTCTAAAAAAGACAAAAGAAATATCTGCCAGGACTAAAAAAACTGAATCAAAAAAAACAATAACAGCAGAATCGAAGTAATAAGGTATTTAAACAATAATTTTTAAAATAAATTAGAATTGTATACGCCCAAAACAAAAAATGCTTAACTTCGTTATTAAATAAAAAATATTCTCTTGATAGATGTACCTTTCGGTTCGCGTTCTGAAGTAATGAGAGCCATGTCAGATTTTGTAGCAGAGTCTGTCGAAAAATTTTTAAAACCCATTGAGACAAATTGGCAATCAAGTGACTTTTTGCCTGACGCAAGTGTTCAAGAAGATTTTTTTGAGCAAGTCAGAGAATTACAAGGAGCAGCACAAGGCTTGTCATATGACCTTTTGACTGTACTCGTAGGTGATACCATCACTGAAGAAGCACTCCCGACATATGAAACATGGCTGAGTCGGCTGGAAGGTATCCACGAAGCTCCCGAAACGAATCCTTGGAAAACTTGGGTGAGAGGATGGACTTCAGAGGAGAATCGACATGGTGACTTACTCAATAAATATCTATATCTATCTGGAAGGGTAAATATGCAGGAATTCGAAAGGTCCACACAATTTCTAATTGCGGATGGTTTCAACATAGAAACAGGTCAAGATCCTTACAGAAACTTTATTTATACGAGTTTTCAGGAATTGGCTACCAACATTTCACATCGTCGGGTAGCTACTATGGCAAAGCAACAAGGAGATACCTTATTGAGTAAAATAAATGGTGTGATAGCTGCGGATGAAATGAGGCACGCAAAAGCTTATTCTGCATTTATCAAAAAAATAATTGAATACGATGTCAATGAGGTCCTGATAGCATTTGAAGATATGATGCGTAAGAAAATCGTCATGCCAGCACACTTCCTGCGAGAAACAGGTATGGAGGTAGGAGGTCTTTGGGGACATTTTACAGATGCTGCTCAACGTATCGGTGTATATACAGCCATAGATTATGCCACTATCCTAAAAGATCTAGTCACTGATTGGAATCTTGAACATCTCACAGATCTCAATGAAGCTGGTGAAAAATCAAGAGATTACCTAGTTAGACTTCCAGATAGGTTGCTCAGGATATCAGAAAGAATGGTCAATCCAGTAAATGAATATGAATTTAAATGGATCGGCGTACGTGGGTAAAATCTGAGTCTGTGTCTTACAAAAATCCCGAATAAGTATTAAATTGATTTTTTGACATACTTAGTTAGTATTACGATGTGTTGATCGTTGACTCTACCTTCTATTTGTTCAGGATTATCTGTTACAAGGGTTATTCGTCTCACGGCAGTACCTCGTTTGGCAATAAAATTTGCACCTTTGACATCAAGGTCTTTGATGAGCACTACATTATCACCCGCTTTTAGTACTTGTCCATTACTGTCTTTATGTACAGAGACATCGCCACCGCTACCGTCTGCCCATTCCAGCGTTTCATCATCAATATATATCATGCCGAGAAGATCTTGAGCCCAATCTTTGTCGCTGAGAGATTGTAGCATTCTATATGAAATCACTTGCACAGCAGGCACGTCACTCCACATACAATCATTGATACACCTCCAATGGGTCACATCTATTCTTTCAGGATTTTCTAATTGGTCATGACAAGTGCTGCAAATGGCTACTTGTTCATCTATATGATTGCCTGTTTTCGGAGCCACAACATAAGGAAACAACTTACCTTTTGCGCCACAAATCTCACATTTCGAACCACACCTGGCAGTTAACTCCGTTGATAAAAGACTCATTGTTTTTTATTTTTGTAGTCACAAAGATAGGAATTAAAATCGCCATATCTCTTTATCTCGCTATTAATGTTCGCTTTTGCAAAACTATGGATATATCCGTCATGCACCATTTTCAAACTAAATTATTTAAACTGCGCTACCTTATAATAGTGACATCGCCTTTGACTACTTCTGAAGTTTGATCTCGGTAAAGTATCTCCGCCAACCATACATAAACACC
>JBBRJL010000038.1:0-10841 GCA_038219375.1 Chitinophagales bacterium
AAAGCGAAAATTGTAATTTTAGCTGCAAGCACTTGCGAAACAGCAAGATTATTATTGAATTCAAAATCAACTCGTTTTCCCAATGGTTTAGCAAATTCAAGTGGAGTTGTTGGTAAATATTTACATGATTCAACAGGTGCGAGCAGGTCTGCGTTTGTTCCTTCCTTAATTGATAGAAAAAGATATAATGAAGATGGAGTAGGAGGGATGCATGTTTATTCGCCTTGGTGGTTGGATAATAAAAAACTAGACTTCCCTCGTGGTTATCATATAGAATATTGGGGAGGAATGAGCATGCCGTCGTACGGATTTGGATTTGGAATGGATACTATGAGAAAGTATCTGCTCAATGAACTTGGCCAACCATCTACCAACGGAGGATATGGTGTAGGTCTCAAAAAAGACGTCAGGAGAATTTATGGTTCTATGGTTGGTATGTCAGGAAGAGGAGAGAGCATACCTCAATATGACAACTATTGTGAGATAGATCCAGATACGGTGGATAAATATGGCATACCTGTGTTAAGGTTTCACTACAATTGGACGGATCACGAAATTAAGCAGGCAAAACATATGCATGAAACTTTTGAAGAAATACTCACAGGTATGGGTGGTGTTTTGCTTGGTCAAAAGCCAACTGAAGAAAACCAACACGGACTATTGGCACCCGGTAGAATCATCCATGAGGTAGGTACATGCAGGATGGGCGATGATCCAAAAACATCGGCACTCAATAGTTATGCTCAAGCACATGACTGTAAAAATCTTTTTGTAGTAGATGCTGGATCGTTTGTCTCACAGGCGGACAAAAACCCAACATGGACGATACTTGCACTATCTTGGCGAACATCAGAATACATCATTGATCAACTCAAAAAACAAAATATCTGATCATGGACAGAAGAGAAAATCTCAAAGTATTACTGACAGGTACGGTAGCTACCGGATATTTACTGACGACAGGCTGTAGTCCTGAAGATACCAAAAAAGCACAAGAAATCATAGGTAGTTTTTCTTATGGAAGGACGCCGGAAGAGACCTTGGTCAATGAAAAATTGATGGCAGATACTTTTTTTACAGAAAGAGAAAAAAGTATGGTATCCATAATAGCGGATATCATCATTCCAAAAGATGATGTCTCAGGTAGTGCGACAGAAAGCGGAGTACCTGACTTTATTGAGTTTATGATGAAAGATTATCCAAAATTTCAGTTGCCCATGCGTGGAGGATTGATGTGGTTAGATAATCTAAGTCAGGCCACTTACGAAAAATCATTTCTGGACATAAGGGAGGAAGAGAAAATAACACTTATAGACAAAATAGCTTATCCCGACATGGCAGATATAGACATGAAGTTTGGTGTTAATTTTTTCAACCTCATGAGAAACCTTACTTGCACTGGATTTTTCACTTCACAAATAGGCATCAAAGACATAGGTTATGCTGGAAATAGGCCAAATCAATGGGATGGCGTCCCCGATGAAGTCCTTAAAAAATTTAATCTTAGTTACGACCAAAAGACGCTCGACCAATGCCTAAGAATAGAAGATCAGCAAAAGATAGCGGTGTGGGATGACGCAGGAAATCTGATAGGATAAGATATTTTTCAATATTTCACAGAATGAATAAAGAATATATAAGTCATAATATAGATGATTTGCCACAATTGGCAGTTGAAATACTTAAGGACTGTGATGCATCAAAAATATTTGTTTTTTATGGCAATCTAGGTGCGGGCAAAACCACGCTCATCAAGACTTTGTGCTATCAGCTTGGTTATAGAGGAGAGGTTACGAGTCCTACATTTTCATTGGTCAACCAATATAAGGTGGAAGGGGCAGACATCTACCATATGGATTTGTATCGACTCAAAGACGAAGACGAAGCGCTAGAGATTGGTATTGAAGAATATTTATATAGTGGTGCGTTTTGTTTTATTGAATGGCCTCAGGTCATCATTTCTTTACTTGATGAAGCATATTATAAAGTAAGTATGGAGACATCTGAAAGTGAAATTCGTAAGATAAATATTGAATTATCACAATGATAATAAAATTTTAGTTTTTGACTATTTGTTAATCCTATCTTTAATATAATCGCTAATTTTTCTTATTTTTATGACTTTTGGTTGTAAATTATACACAAAATAATTAGCTTTGTCACCTATACCATACATGATGAGCAAACTGAACAAGCCAATTATATTTTCAGACTTTTTTACAGAAGGACAATACGAAACCGAAGTGGAGACATTAGCTTACGGTGATAAGTCAAAAAGCCTAACAATCGGCGTCCCAAAAGAAATAATACTGAGTGAAAACCGAGTGGGTATTGTACCACAATCCATCAGAACATTGGTAGGATATGGCCACAAAGTGATCATAGAGTCTGGTGCTGGGCTTCGATCCAATTTTAGCGATCACCACTACTCTGAAGCTGGCGCCGAAATCACCGCTAGCAAAGAGCAAGTTTTCAAGTCGCAAGTTTTAATAAAAATTGCACCACCTACATCAGAGGAGATTGTATTAATGCAAGCCGATCAGATATTGATTTCACCACTTCAATTGCCAGTATTAAAAGATGATTACTTGGAGCTTTTGAAGAAAAAAAGAATCACAGCACTCGCCATGGAATATCTACAGTCAGAAGACGGAAGTTATCCCATCGTGCGCATCATGAGCGAGATAGCAGGAACTTGTGCAATCCTTACCGCAGCAGAATATCTAAACAATACCCGAGAAGGAGGCAGAGGTATACTATTGGGAAGTGTTTCGGGAGTACCTCCCGCCAAAATTGTAATATTAGGTGCAGGAGTCGTAGCCGAAACAGCCATAAAAGTTGCCATAGGTCTTGGTGCGTCCATTCGTGTGTTTGACAATAACATTACCAAACTCATGCGGTTACAAACTGCCGTGGGTCGACATTTACACACATCATCTATCAATCCTGTTTATCTAGCTTACCAACTCACGAGTGCAGATGTAGTCATAGGTGCAGTACATAGCAAAAGTGGCCGTGCGCCCATTATCGTATCTGAAGAAATGGTATCAAAAATGAAAGATGGAGCGGTCATCATAGATGTGAGTATCGATCAAGGCGGCTGTATCGAGACATCAAGACTTACGACTCTAGAAAACCCAAGTTTTGTCAAGCACGGAGTCATACATTATTGTGTACCGAATATACCATCCAAAGTAAGTAGAACAGCTTCATTGGCCATCAGCAATATTATTACACCACTGTTGTTAAAGATGGGTAGCGGTATGCATTTTGATAATATTTTGTACGAAAATCATGGTATTCGCAATGGGTGTTACACCTACAAAGGTTGTATTACTAATGAGTACCTTAGTAAGAGATTTGGGTTGAAATACACGAGTCTAGAACTATTGATGACAAGTAAACTTTAAAATCGACAACATTTAAGAACATAAAGTATTAAAGCAAAAATATTAATAATGGAATTAGGAACCTTAATAAGCAAAGTGAACAAATATAAACAAGTTCTCGACAATACGAATAACTATCGTGAAGCATGGCACGCTAAAGTAAAGCCTACACTCATCAAAACACTTGAAGAAATACTTAAACAATCCGATCTTCCGAAGGGTGAAATAATCGTAAAGGACAATATCGAAAACCTAGAGTCTGTGGTGCTTGATTTAGGACGATCCAGTAGTGGAATATCTGAAAATGTAGAAGATTCGGGCGTTAAACGTACGATGATAAAGTCAAATGGCTCATTGATTTATCAGCAGCTCTTCAATGGTAAAATAATTGTTATGCTAGTAAGTCCACACATCGAAGGATATGGTCAACCCAAACCACCGCTATCATTAGAAATATTGAGACCAGATGAGCTCAAAGTACCATTTATCATTCGCCACATGGAGTCTTTCCTGAAAAACATCACAGAATGGGAAGATTTTGATGATGACGAACCACAGAAGGCCACGTCAGGTTTCACACCTATTGGGTTTAATCACCCTGAAGTTGTAAAAGAATAGGGTAACGTTTTCTTTAGAAATTAAATGCACAAAATTACCCTGATGTTAACTCCGGCACAAATACAATCATTGGCACCAGATGAGCCTTCAATGAAGTCAGGCAAGGGTTTATCTGTTAGAAATCTGTGGCTCACAGCTTGTCGAACGGAAAGATCTCTTTGGGGCGAGATCAAAGGTAGTGGCTCCAAGCCGTATCAAACACAAGTAGATCTACAAAATCTTGCATTCAAATGCAACTGTCCTTCACGAAAATTTCCTTGTAAACATGGTATCGGGCTGATGTTGCTGTGGGCAAATGACGCATTTGCTGTCACACAAGCTGAAGAACCATCATGGGTCGCAGAGTGGATGGATAAACGAGTAGCCAAAGCAGAAAAACCAGCAGAACCTAAAGAACAAACTGAAGATGACCTTGCAAAACTCAAAAAATCCAAGCAAAAACGAGCCGACGATCGTATGATGGCAGTAGAAGCAGGCGTGGGCGAACTTACCCTGTGGATGAGTGACCTCGTGCGAACTGGCTTATTACAATTACCAAACAAAGATAGGTCATTTTTTGAAAAGACAGCGGCGAGGATGATAGATGCCAAGGCTACAGGTCTAGCATCTTGGGTCAAATCATTGGGAAAGATCAACTATTATAAAGACAATTATATCTGGCAAAATGAGGCACTCATCATACTAGCCAAAATGCATTTACTAACTACAGCTTTTCGCAATCTAGAGTCATTACCCGAATTATGGCAACATACGATAAAAAGCCTCATCGGTTGGAATCAATCTCCCAAAGAGCTCCTCGCTGACGAATCAACAGCCATCATCAAAGATATATGGATCGTCGTAGGACAGGAGACGACTACAGAAGAAGACATTATCATCCAAAGATCTTGGCTCATAGGAATAAATACACAGAGAAGTGCCTTGATTTTAAATTTTGGGACACGGTTTGCACCATTAGATATTTCTGTAATCAATGGGTCGATCATAGAAGCAGGTGTAGTGTTTTTCCCATCTGTGTGGCCACAAAGAGCCGTCATAAAGCTTCAGAATCGTGTCTTGGACCAATTGCCACAGTCCACAGTTTGTTTACCAAATATTGATGCACTTTACGAATACATAGCAAAAGTATATGCAGAATATCCCTTTGCCACAGATATTTGTTGCCTTGTAAGTGATATAAGGCCATTGTCAAATGAAGGCATTTTTGTGGGTGTAGATAAGGAAGGTAGATATGTGCAAATATTGAGTGATATGGAAACCGACAAACTGATTCAATGGTTGGCAATCACGGGTGGCGATTTTTATGATACAGCCGTAATCATAAGAAACAACAAAATGCTGCCTTTGGGAATAATTATGGACAACAAATATGTGTTGATATGAAGCAATCCTGGACAGAAATAATGAGCTCAGCCTTGTTGGGTACAGACAAACGCCCATTGGATATAAGTATTTTGCCCGAAGACGTAAAGCTTGAATTATCACAAATAGGTCCACAAAGTCCTGAAAATACTTTGTTGAAGGCAGCTGCGATACACCATTTTTATAATCAATCAGGAACAGAAGCGGCCAAGCTAAAAAGTGATGTAGCGATTATAAAAATTGAGGAGTCAAAATCATACATCAAACGTAATTACATCAATATCTATCATCGCATTACCGAGACAGGATACTACGAAAAAGAATATCTACTCAATCTTTGGTTGGACAAAGTCATAGGTCAAAATAGTATAGCAGCGCCCGAAATAATATTGTCCATCATTAATCTTGGGACTGGTTTATCAAAGAGTACCAGAAAAAAAATCTTAACCATATTGGGCGAAAGAGCAAAAGCCATCTTACCGCTTAAACCGGATTTTAAGACCAAAGAACTAATGGTAGGTGGCATAGATCAATGGAAAGAAGGTAGTCCCGAAGAAAGGAGAAGTATTATTACGGACTTAAGAGAAAAAGATGCGACCAAAGCAATAAATTTAATTAAAGAAGATTGGGCTACCGAAACTATTGTATTCAAACGAACCATCATAGATTTATTGTCAGAGCAGACACACCCTATAGAGTTAGCCTTTTTGAAATCACTATACGAAAGTGAATTTGCGGCTAAACCAAAAGAAAAGAAAACAGAGATAGAATGTAGGGCTCTTTTGGCAAAATCATTGCTAAAAGACGTCAACAGCATACTATATCAGACTACGTTACATCATCTGAAAATGTACGCAGGTCAAGAGAAAAAGTCGGGAATCATAGGACTCTTGACGGGAAGTAAGGAGAGA
Source organism: Chitinophagales bacterium (assembly GCA_038219375.1). Classification (GTDB taxonomy): domain Bacteria; phylum Bacteroidota; class Bacteroidia; order Chitinophagales; family Saprospiraceae; genus OLB9. The sequence goes on from JBBRJL010000038.1 coordinate 6,281, forward strand.
GTAATTCAAGTACCAATTGTCGTAGATACATTTTTTAATGGAGAAAACATGCTCTATATGTATGGTATTGACCCAAAAAATCCTGATGCAGCTTTATACAAAACAGACATGATTTATTGGTTTTCGGAGCTACTTACCATACTGCCATTGAGCACATTGATGTCAATATTGTCCAAAAGTAAGGAAGAAGTTTTAGAATATCTAGTATCCCACGATGATTTTAAAGCCAAAATAGAAGGTAAGGAAGTATCGGTTTTACTCAATGCCCTTTCGGAAAATGTCAAAAACAATCGTGACCAAGAACTTTTGGACTTCATACTTAAATTTGATACGAACCAACAAAAATACTTATTGCTTCAGTATAGCGAATCGACGTTTTACGAAGCGTATGTCATTAAGGAAAAATTGTTTTTGGACGCCCAAGTTATCACGCACCACCCAGCCACAAATGAAGATTGGTCACCCTATTTCTCTACAAAAATGTTGGAAGCCACGTACAAATCATTGGTCGTAGACAAAAAACATTATTATGACAAAATCAATCTATTGATGGCCAAACACCTGCATGTGTCTTCACTATCAAGGCTAGAAGACATGTACCAAAGCGCCGTCAGCGATCACTATAAAGAATATTGGATCAGTCATGTCTATAAACCTGCCAAAACAAGCATCGAAATAAAATCATCTATCTCACAATTATAAAAATCTTTAGTCATGAATAATAATATCCTCAGCCATCACGCAGAAGTTGTATTTGCACAAGAACTCGAAGAGCTCAGAAAACAAGACAGCGGTCACGTACCTGCAATGTGGAATATGTCCCCACAATCTGTCGTAGTGTATCTCATGGGTGGAAAACTCAAAAATGGCTTTGACATCAGCCCAAAATACATCGGCAGTCGTCGTCTCATGGAGATAGCCGTGGCAACATTGACCACAGATAGGGCCTTATTGTTATATGGATTACCGGGTACAGCCAAATCTTGGGTCTCTGAACATCTCGCAGCAGCCATCAGTGGCAATTCGTCGTTACTCATCCAAGGTACGGCAGGCACAGGTGAGGAAGCCATCAGATACGGATGGAACTATGCCAAGCTACTTGCCGAAGGTCCATCAGAAAGTGCGCTCGTCATTACACCACTGATGAAAGGCATGAAAGACGGCAAACTAGTCAGAATAGAAGAGTTGACCCGTATATCGGCCGATGTGCAGGACACGCTCATTACCGTATTGTCAGAAAAAACGATGCCTATACCCGAATTAAACATGGAAGTACAAGCCGTACGAGGATTTAACGTCATAGCTACCGCCAACAATCGAGACAAAGGTGTCAACGAACTATCCGCAGCATTAAAACGTAGATTTAACACAGTAATCCTTCCCGTACCTGAGACGGCAGCAGAAGAAGCTGATATCGTTAAAAGAAGGGTAAGCAGTCTTTCCAAAAACTTAGAGTTGCCAGCTGAGATTCCGGCATTGGTAGAGATAGAAAGAGTCGTAAAAATCTTCCGTGAGCTCAGAAGTGGTGTCACCGAAGACGGCAAAATCAAGGTAAAATCACCATCGAGTACTATGAGTACCGCAGAAGCTATCTCAGTGGTAAACAATGGCATGGCGCTCGCCGCACATTTTGGCAATGGTGTGATGAATGCCCACGACATAGCCGCCGGTTTGGTAGGTGCCATAGTCAAAGATCCCGTACAAGACAAAGTAGTGTGGAAAGAATACCTAGAGACTGTAGTAAAAACGAGAGAAGAATGGAAAGATATTTACAGGGCTTGTAGGGAAATTGCGTTGTGATGGGAGATAATGAAAGACTTTTAGTAAGATAAAATTTGATTAATGGAAAGTAGTAACAAATCAGTAATTGACATATTAGAAAAGACAGAAAATTGGTTAGATAAGATAAAAATAGCTTATGCCAATTATGCCACAGAACAGGAATTTCGGGTAATTAGGCAGTGTGCAATGATGTTAAAATCCAAAGAAGATTTTGGTGAATCTTTAATTCAAAATATCGCAAACAGTAGAATTTTTTCTGAGTACATTTCATATTCCTTATTTGATGTATATGTAGATCTTGATCAAAACTTAGAAGAAAATAGCTTTCTTATTGGGAGATTAATTAAGCCTGAAAACTTAGTTGGGGCAGCAGGTCATATTGTTACAAGATACATTAATCAGATTTTTTATAGATCTAAAAATGTTGAGAACGTCATAAAATATACTACACGATTAATTCAACAAGGTTTTTCAGAAAGTTTAATAGTAGAAAAAGCTTACAGTCCTAATAATCTATATTATCAAAGATATAGTAATAATGAGTTATTACTAAGCTTAGCACCTTATGGTTATTTTTTGAGCAAATCAAAAAATTTGGATAAACACTTGATGTTTTTATGTGAAAAGATTTTGGAAGGTAAATTTGATAATACTGATAAAATAAAGTTCTTAACATTTTTAAATACCCACAATTCTTCCTTTTTGGAAGATGATATAGTTTTAAAGTTATTATATCATAATTATCACAACCTATCAAACAAAAATCTAGATATTCAATGTGCTAAATTTTTGTTAATCAATGATATAAATAGATGGGAAAACTTTATTATTTCACAGATAAATAAAGAAAACACCGAAGATCCAAAATTTGTGCAGCTCTATGAAATATTAGAAAAAAAAGGAAATGCAAAATACACCGCTCTAATCGATAAAATAATAAAAGAATATTTTCAAACTACTTTTAATGAGAATGGAAGTAAATATTTTAATGTCTATGAAACTTATAGTTTTTCTTTTGCAACTTATTTATGGAGTAAAAATGCTGATGACGCATTTGTCTATCTAAAAAAACTAGTTGATACAGCTGATTATCTAAATCTAAGAATAATACATTTTATAAACAACACTTGGAGGGAAGAAGCTATACCTCTGCTCATTACAGCATTATTTAAACAATCAACCAATTTAGAAAAGCAGTATTTTATTCGAATTTTAGAAATGATCGAAAAATATGATTTCTATAAATTTAAAGACAATATTATTGATTTTGCCATACAGCACAATAATAAATCAAATAGAAATATTGCATGTAGAATGATATCAGCCTTTGGAGATAAAATCGAGGAAAAAGCTATTAAACTTTTACAAGGAAAAACAGTAAATCAACGCATAACAGGTACAATTATTTTAGCAAATTTGGATACTGAAATATCGAAAAAAATTTTGTACGAAAAGGTCAATATCGAAAAAAACGATGATACTCGCGATATTATTATTGAAGCTATACAGGATAAAATGTATGGAAAGGAACTGACAGTTTCAGAAGGAAAATTAATAATTGAAAATGCAGATAAAAGAGGTAAGCTTAATAAATTTAATGAAAAGCTTATACTTGAGACAAATTTACCTGACTTGTTTTGGATTGATGGCAAAGAGTTTACAGAAAAGGAAATTAGATTTTTATTTTACAGAATTGCAAGGTCAAAAGGACTAAATTCTGATATTGAAGCAAGAAAAATTGTTGCTTTTATTGACAAAAACAAAAGTGGGGCTTTTGCAAGATTTCTAATGAAATCATTTAGTGATACTGAGTACAACACAAAATTTAAACACCTTCTCACATTATCAGCCATGCTTGGTGGAAATGAATCTGTAGCCCAATTTAATGCATTATTTAGAAAAGCAATTACAGATAAAAGAGTTAGACTTGCAGAAATGGCGATACAATCTATGGCTGTCATTGGGAATAGTAAAGCGTTAAGGTCAATAGAGATAATTTCAAGAAAAATGGCAAGTAAAAAGCCTAAATTAAGTGCTGTAGCTATTGAATCATTAAATGCGGCAGCAGAGGAGCTTGGAATTACTAAGGACCAACTTTCCGACAGAATCATCCCTGATTTTGACTTTGATGGGGTTTATAAAAACTTTGATGTGAACGGAGAAGAATATAGAGCTTTTGTAAATAGCGATTTTGCATTAGCATACATGGATGAGGACAATAAGATCAGAAAAACACTTCCTAAAGATATAGATAAAGAAACAAAACTCTTTTTTACAGAAATACAAAAAGAATTAAAAGATGTAATAAAAACACAAGAAGGACGGCTAGAATATTATTTGACAAATGCTAGAAAATGGAATTTTGAAGATTGGACAAACTCATATCTTAATCATCCAGTAATGACCGTGTATGCACAAAAACTGTTATGGTTTACATCTGACAGTCAAGGTCAAATAAGTAAAATCTTTCTCGTACAAGAAGATACATCGCTAACAGATATAGATGATAATGAAATTCAAATAGAAGGAACAGAGTTAGTTGGTTTATTGCATCCAGCTATGATTGAAGATGAAATATTAAGTACTTGGAAAAACAAAATGTACGAAATTAACTTAAAATCGGCAATTTCACAATTAGAAAGACAATTTTTTTTACCATTAGAAGAAGAAAAGGACCTTTCCGTATCAAAAATATTTTATAACAAAGAAGTTCCTAGAGGAGCTGACTTCGTCAAATCTTGGATGGATAAAAAAGGATGGATAAAAGAGACGGGCGATG
>JBBRJL010000039.1:0-10836 GCA_038219375.1 Chitinophagales bacterium
GGGCACTAGATATTGTACAGATTTGCCAGCTTGGATACTATTCCTGATAAAGGTAGCCGATAGATCCAATAATGGAGCTTCCACTACTTTGACTCTTGGATGATTTTCATACTTTCCCAATGAATATCCGGGCCTTCTATATACGTAAATATCAATCTCACTTAAGAGTTTTTCGTAATTTTTCCATTTTTCTATACTTTCTAGATTGTCGCCACCCATGATGAGGCTAAACTCTTTGCCAGGATATTTTTCATAAAGATAGGTCAGCGTATCTATGGTGTAAGATGGCACAGGCAGCGAAAACTCAATACTAGATGCCCTTAGTTTTGGATTATCTCCTATGGCCAACTGTACGAGGTGCAACCTGTCGTGATCTTTAGCTAGAGATGATTTATGTTTTAGCGGATTGTGCGGACTGACCACTAGCCATACTTGATCTAAATTCGAATATTCTACCAGATGATTCGCAATAATCATATGGCCGGTGTGTACCGGATTGAACGAACCAAAAAACAAACCAATTTTCATTCAAAAAAGTTAGTTACCCATCATGACTGGCATGACCAACATGAGCAACGCTTCTCCTACCTCCTCTTCTATAGGTACTATTAGTCCTGCCCTTCCTGGTGTGGAAAGCATGAGTTTGATATCATCTTTCTCTAATACAGTTAGCATCTCTCCCAGGAACTTAGCATTAAAACCTATAGTCATTGGATCGCCAGTAAATGCACAATTCAATTGTTCAGTTGCTTCATTTGAAAAATCCAAGTCTTGGGCAGAGATAGTCATACTTTTTTCAGAAATATTAAGAATCACCTGATTGGTAGATTTATTAGCATAAATAGCTATTCTTCTCAATGAATTCAAAAAGTCTTTTCTATTTATAATCGCTTCAAATGGGTTTTCTACAGGAATCACAGCATTGTACTCAGGATACTTGGCGTCTATGAGTCGGCACACTATCTTAGTTCTTCCGAATGAAAAGAAGATATTTGCTTTGTTGAAACTGATCGTCACATCACATTCTTCAGTAAGTGCATTTTTGACAAGGTTTAATCCTTTTTTAGGAATAATCAGAGACTTTGCAATGTCAGTATTCAAGTTGCCTACGGTATATTTGACCAATTTGTGTGCATCTGTTGCCACGAAATGTACTTTGGTAAAATCGATTTGAATCAGTACGCCTGTCATTGCTAGTCTCAACTCATCATTGCTCGTAGCAAATACAGTATTGGTTATACCTTTGTTTATTTTTTTGGAATTAAGAATGAGTGTCTCCACATCATCTTCTTCAGGTGGTGTGGGAAAGTCGTCAGCAGAATCTCCCGACAATTTGTAAACTCCAAAAGCAGAAAGAATTTTTACACCATTATTTTCATCCACTGTGATCGTAAGAGGCTGCTCAGGTAGTGCTTTGATCGTATCCAACAATATTTTGGCGGGCACGGCTATTATTCCATCCTGATCTGAAGTAACGTCTAGATGAGTTATTATGGTAGTCTCAAGATTGGTAGATGTGATCGTAAGAATATTATCTTTCACGTCAAACAAATAATCCTCCATAATAGGCAAAACAGGATTAGCACTTATGGCTCCTGATGCAATGTTTAGTTGTTTTAGCAACTCTGATGATGATACTTCAAATCTCATTATATATATATTTTGACTTATTCCAAGACCAATTTTTACTTCCACCCAATAAAAACATATCAAGCGCTGCGATCTATTTCAGACCACAAAAATAATGTATCTTATGATATTTCCTAATATCTTAGTACGATAGAATTAATTAATTCTATTTTATGTTCAGTTATTTGATTTGAATTTTATATTTTGATGTGCTTTTGTGGATAAACATTGTACTTTTGCACTCATAAAAATCAGAAATGATAAACAGAAAAAAAGGTCCTGTCATCCACCCTGTCCAAAAACTTAATATTCCACACATTGACCAATACAGATTACCCAATGGACTGAAAGTATGTGAGATAAATCTAGGTAGTCAAGAAATCGTAAAAATAGAACTCGTCCATACGGCGGGCAGAACATGTGAAGACCACCACCTTTTGAGTAGGGCGACATCATCACTTCTCAAAGATGGGTGTGGAAATCTGACATCGGCTGAAGTTGCGGAGAAAATCGACTTTTATGGTTCGAGTATCAAGACGGCATCCAATATGGATTTTTCCTTCACTAGTATTCATACGCTCAATAAACACTTTGATAGAATTATGCCCCTATTGCATGACATGTATTCAGCACCTACGTTTCCGGAAGATGAAATTGAAAAGTTTAAAAGTCTAAATATCCAAAAACTAAAGGAAGAACTTACCAAAAACGAAGTAATCACTTATAGACAAATTACTGAAGAAATATTCGGTATAGACCATGCATATGGGTACAATAGCAGAGAGACCGACTATTTAGGTATTGATCGGGATAAAATATTACAACATTTTAATGATTATTATGGTACAGATAATTGTTATCTTTTTGTGAGTGGACACGTGACGGATAGTATCAGAAAAAGCATCGAATCACATTTCGGTCAAACCACCAAAATATCTAAAAAGAAATCATATCAACCATCTACGACAATATTAGAAAGAAAGGAAATTCTGATTAATAGTAAAAATGAACATCAAAGTGCCATAAAAACAGGAAGGAAGTTATTTGATAAAAACCATTCGGATAATGCTGAAGTTTTTGTTTTAAATACACTTTTTGGTGGGTACTTTGGTTCGAGATTGATGACAAATATCAGGGAGGAGAAAGGACTTACATACGATATATACAGCAGTGTGGACCAAATGCTTTATGATGGTTGCTTTTATGTCAGTACAGAAGCGGCACCTGAATATGTGGCCCCGATTCTGAAGGAGGTCTATTATGAGATGGAAGTTTTGAAGCAGGAAAAGCCTAGTATTGAAGAGCTTCAAATGGTTAAAAACTACCTGATGGGCAACTTTATGAATATGCTTGATGGACCAATGAATGTAGCTTCTTTTGCAAAATCAATGATCTTAACTGGCAAGAATCCTGAAGAATTCCATGAATTTGCAGAGGCAATTATTGAAATACAACCAGAAACAATCATGGAAGCTGCGCGAAAATACTTTAATAAAGAAGACATGATAGAAATCGTAGTTTCACCAGTTTAGGTTAAGATATGCTACGGAATAACAAATATTTATACATAACATGAAAAAATATAACCTTTTGTGATGTAAAAACATTATTTTTGCACCTGCTTATCTTATAGTGTATACTTTCAAGATAAATTAGATGAATATTTCAACCAGATAATAGAATGAGATTTTTTAATTTTTTTACACAGGAATTAGCTGTTGACTTAGGTACAGCGAATACCTTGATCATTCAGAATGACAAAGTAGTAGTGGACGAACCATCCATAGTAGCTATAAATAGAAATACAGGCGAAATAATTGCCGTGGGCAATAAGGCTATGCAAATGCACGAAAAAACCCACGATAATATAAAAACTATCCGACCTCTCAAAGATGGGGTGATCGCCGATTTCCAAGCGGCGGAAGCACTTATACAAGGACTGATAAATATGATCGGAGAAAAACGTAGGTTTTTTACGCATCTCAAAATGGTCATTTGTATTCCTTCAGGTATTACAGAAGTAGAAAAAAGAGCTGTGTTTGACTCAGCAGACCATGTGGACTCCAAAGAAACCTACCTGATTCACGAGCCAATGGCAGCAGCACTTGGTATAGGTCTTGATGTGGAAGAGCCAATAGGAAATATGGTAATAGACATAGGAGGTGGTACGACAGAAATAGCCGTAATAGCATTATCGGGGATCGTTACAGACCAATCTATAAGGATTGCAGGAGACGAATTTACCAATGACATCATAGACTATATGAAGCGGAAACACAATATCCTAATTGGTGAACGTACAGCTGAGCAAATAAAAATCAATGTAGGAGCTGCCATCGCTGACCTTGCAGACCCACCACCAAAATTTGCAGTCAATGGTCGTGATATGCTTACGGGTATACCAAAGCAGGTATTTACAACTCATATAGAAGTAGCAGAAGCAATAGACAAATCGATCGCAAAAATCGAAGAAGCAGTTCTTAAAGCACTTGAGGACACACCACCGGAACTATCATCAGATATCTACCAAACTGGCATTTACCTCACAGGTGGAGGAGCGTTGTTGAGAGGTCTCGATAAAAGAATGGCCGCAAAAACAAAATTAAAAGTTCATATCGCTGACGATCCTTTGAGAGCTGTAGTGAGAGGTACAGGCTTAGCCCTGAAAAACTCACATAGATACACGTTTTTGATGGATAGGAAGAGCATTTGACATTATTAAATCATAATTGTGAATGTACAATGTCATTCAACTTTTTGCTAAATTTGGTACACACATATTATTTGTAGTGCTAGAGGTTATATGTTTCTATCTCATAATTAATTATAACCAAAGTCAAAAAGAAATATTCATCAATTCATCCAATATCTATTCAGCAAAGATAGGTGAGCAGAAAGCTATATTAAGCAATTTTGCAAATCTAAAAAGAGTGAATGATAGTCTAATGCGCGAAAATGCTAATCTCATTGAAAATTTAATCCTAATAGAATATGCCTCTGACAACATACCTAATTCAGATAGTATTTACAACCCTTACAGCCTAATTCCTGCCACAATTTGCAACAGCACCATAAACCTAAGAAATAATCATATCACACTTTGTAAAGGAAGTAGAGAAGGTATCAAACCTGATATGGGCGTAATTTCATCATCCAAAGGTATCATAGGCATTGTCAGAAGTAGCTCTTCAAATTTTGCACATGTCATGACTTTATTACATTCTCAAACAAAAATTAGTTGTGGTATAAAAAGTAGGAAAGGACACGGCAGTTTAGTGTGGAAGGATACAGATCCACTTAGAATGACTTTGGAGTCAGTACCAAAACATGAAATTATTGCCGTAGGAGATACCATAATCACAAGTGGGTTCTCAACCATGTTTCCTAGAGGGATCTTGGTGGGCAAGATAGAAAATTTTAAAATAATGTCCGGTAGTAATAATTACAATATTACAATAAAACTATTCAATGACCTCACGGATGTGAAGTACGCTTATGTGGTTCAAAATCGATATGGTTCAGAACAGTTAAACCTTGAAAAAGAAATAACTAAATGAATAATACCGTACCTACTAATATAATCAGGTTTCTTATCGTATTCCTTGTTCAGGTTTGGATTTTTAAGCACATTACATTTTCATTTGGAGGGTTTGTTTTTATTCATTTTTTGATATATCCAATGGCTATTTTATTAATGCCAATAAAAACACCTAGAAGTCTTGTCCTCGGACTAGCCTTTGTGCTTGGTCTTATGATAGATATGTCTTATGATTCCGTGGGTGTACATACGGGCGCATTGGTATTTACCGCATATATCAGGAATGTGATTATAGCATTTCTGGAGCCTTATGAAGGTTATAACATTGACGATGTGCCTACCATTAAAAACATGGGTATTGGTTGGTTTATTTCATATCTTAGTGTAGGCTTATTACTCCACATATTTTTATATTTCAGTTTAGAAGCTTTTTCTTTTGTATTTATTTTTGAAATATTTTTAAATACAATTAGTAGTTTTATCGTTACATTCATAGTAATATTGATTTCTCAATTTATTTTCAGAACAAAATATTAAATGAGAAACTTAGAAAACAGGAAGTATAGTATTATTTATTTTATCGGTTTGGTTTCCTTTGTATTAACATTGAAAGCAGCCCAATTACAGCTTTTTTCTTCAAAATACAAAGAGCAAGCACAAAGAACGACCTTAGAAAAAAGTCAAATTTATCCGTCTAGAGGTATTATTTTGGATAGGAATGACAAAACACTAGTATACAATAAACCCATCTACATAATAAATGCGATTTATAATAAAATAGATCCAAAAATGGACACCCTACTTTTTTGTTCCCTTCTTGGTATCGATAAAGAAACATTTATCAACAACCTTCAAAAAGAATGGAAAAGCCCACAATTTCACAAGTCACTTCCGTTTGTATTTATATCTAAGGTAGATCCTGTACAATTTGCTATTTTTCACGAACATTTATATAAATTTCCTGGCTTTTATCCTGAGCAAAGAAATATTCGTGGATATCCACATAATCATGCCTCACACGTATTGGGTTATCTTGGTGAAGTAAATCAAAAAAATATTGACAACTCGGAAGGACTTTATGGGCTAGGAGATTATATAGGGCAATCTGGTTTAGAATTTGCATATGAAAAAGAACTGGCTGGAAAAAAAGGAGTCAATTATATTCTTAAAGACAATCTAGGAAGGCAGGTTGGCTCGTACGACAATGGTAGATTGGACAGTATGGCAATACCTGGTGAAGACATCAAGATTACCATTGACTTAGACCTTCAAGCTTATGCAGATAGCTTGATGATTAACAAAAAGGGAGGAATAGTCGTTATAGAACCATCAACAGGAGAAATTCTAGCTATGGTGAGTTCACCATCATATAATCCGAATATTCTAAATCTCGACGGCAATCGCGGTAAAGGTATGACATCTCTTATTTACGACACCATAAATAGACCATTAAATAATAGAGCTGTTACTAATAGATATCCTCCCGGGTCTATCTTTAAACCTATCCTGTCCCTCATTGCACTCCAAAAAGGAACAACCTATCCTGATAGGACTATATTTTGTCCAGGTTTCTATAGATTGAGTCCCTCTAAGGTACAAAAATGTCATGCACACACAACGGCAAACAATGTTTCAGCAGCCATTATGCATTCATGCAATACCTATTACTTTACGATGTTCAGAGAGCTCTTGGACTTGTATAGCTATAAAAAACCAGGAGTTGGACTAGATACAATAGTGAGCTATCTTCATGATTTTGGTTTAGGCAGTAAGCTTGGACTTGATTTTAGTTATGAAAACAAAGGTCTGATACCTACTTCTTCATACTATGATCGTGTATATAGTAAAGAGGTCAACGGTTGGCGCTCTGCCTGGATATTATCTTTAGGCATCGGTCAGGGAGAAATGCAACTTACTACTGTACAAATGGCTAATCTGGCAGCAATTCTAGCGAATAGGGGTTATTTCATTACACCACACCTCATCAAAAATTATAGGTCAGGCAAACCAATTCCCGATAAGTTCAAACAGAAAAACTATGTGCGAATAGCTCAAAAACATTTTGCACCAGTAATAGATGGACTAGAAAGAGTGGTTACTTCGGCTGCCACCATAGCTTATGTACCTGGATTGGACTTGTGTGGCAAAACTGGTACTTCCCAAAATCCACATGGAAAAGACCATTCAGTGTTTTTTGGTTTTGCACCAAAAAACAATCCCAAAATAGCCATTGCGGTATTCATAGAAAATGCAGGTTTTGGCGCTCAATGGGCAGCACCCATTGCCAGTCTGATGATGGAAAAATATCTTAATAAGACCATTATGCCATCTAGAAAGTACGTAGAAGAAAAAATGTTTAAAGGCATTCTAATGGAAAATTCTGTCGAAGTAGATTGGGTCAATAATACTATAAAGCTACAATTATAATTTTTTTTCTTTAGTGCTTATAAATTAATAACCGATATTTGTATATTGCTGACGATAAAATAATTTCGTTATGAATGCCACAAATGTACAGGTTCACTCACTCTTTACAGAATTTGATATAGCACTATTCAAAACAGGGAAACATTATCATCTATACAACAAGATGGGATCTCATCCTATGACCCTTGATGGTGTAGAAGGTTGTTATTTTGCTGTTTATGCACCTAATGCGGACAAGCTGAGTGTAGTAGGAGATTTCAATCAATGGAATGGAGAGAAATGTATGCTATATTCAAGATGGGATGAATCGGGCATTTGGGAGGGATTCATACCTGGCGTCACACATGGTATGGTGTATAAATATAAAATCATACCTAAAAATTATGGAAGGATCAGAATGAAAGCTGACCCATATGCTTTTAAAGCCGAAAAACCACCTTTGTCAGGTTCAATAGTTTGGGATATAAACTACGAATGGAAAGATAAAAAATGGATGGAGGATCGTATCGTCAAAAATGCTTACAACCAACCACATTCAGTGTACGAAATGCATTTCGGATCGTGGAAAAGGACCACTGAAACAAACAGATCTCTTACTTATGAAGAGATGGCTACTGAACTTGTAGCTTACCTGACAGAAATGGGATATACACATGTAGAATTCTTACCACTCGCAGAGCATCCTTACGAACCATCGTGGGGATATCAGGTGACTGGATACTTTGCTGCAACTAGTAGGTTTGGCGATCCCGAAGGGTTGATGTTTTTGATAGATTCACTACATCAAGCTGATATAGGTGTCATCATGGATTGGGTGCCAGCACATTTTCCTTCAGACGATTTTTCACTTGCTACTTTTGATGGTTCGTGTGTATTTGAGCATCCTGACAAACGTAAGGGCTATCATCCTGACTGGAATACACTGATATTTAATTTCGGGAGACCTGAGATTAAGAGTTTTCTTATCAGCAACGCATTTTTCTGGCTCGAGAGATATCATATCGACGGACTTAGGGTTGACGCTGTGTCTTCCATAGCATACCTAGATTATTCGCGTAATGAAGGTGAATGGGAACCCAACCAATATGGTGGAAGGGAAAACCTCGACGCCATAACATTTCTCCAAGAGTTCAATATTGCAGTTTACGGAAGTTTCCCTGGCATTCAGACCATAGCGGAAGAATCTACTTCTTATCCTATGGTATCGAGACCTGTTTTTCAAGGTGGACTCGGTTTTGGTATGAAGTGGATGATGGGATGGATGCATGACAGTATAGATTATTTCAAAAGAGAATTTGAATATAGGAAGTTTCACCAGAATGATATAACCTTTAGTATTGTATATGCCTTTTCTGAAAATTTCATGTTAGCACTATCTCATGATGAAGTTGTACATGGCAAGGCATCCATGATAGGTAAGATGTCTGGAGACGAATGGCAAAAATTTGCTAATTTAAGGGCTTTCTATGCCTATATGTTTTCGCATCCAGGTACTAAGTTGCTATTTATGGGTAACGATATGGCACCATATACAGAGTGGAATTTTAAAGGGCAGTTGGAGTGGAGTCTTTTGGAATTTCCTTCTCACAAAGGACTCAATGATACCATCAAAGCACTCAATAAATTATATAAAAATGAAAGAGCACTCCATCATTTCAACTTTAGTTCAGAAGGATTTGAATGGATAGATGCAGGCGACAGAAACAATTCAATCCTAATATACCAGAGAAAATCAGACATCAAAAATGATGTAGTCATGGTGATTTGCAATCTCAATATCACACCACATTTAGACTATAAAATAGGTATCTACGCCAAGCAAACCTGGTCGCTATTATTCAACTCGGACGAAAAGGCCTATTGGGGAAGTGGTTTTGATATAAAATCTACATTAAGCACCACAAAAGAAATATGTAATGGTAGAAATCATATGTTGACTGTCGACATTCCACCACTTTCAGTAACGATGTATAAATTGATATCTTCCGTAGAAGACAAACCCAAAAAAGAGATCGTAAAACCTAAAAAAGTGACAGCCAAAAAATAGTAAATTTATTTTGCTGATAAAGTTGCACTTGCCAATTTCTGGTGATGCTGCACATGATAGATGGTAAAATACATCATCTCTCTCAGCGTTATTTTCCCTAACAATGGATGAGGAAGTATGAGTCTATCAAGGTCAGATTCAGAATATTTCTCTAACCTGCCTGTAAGTGTTTTGACGACTTTAGTCAGCTTGTCTACAAGTATTTTCTTTTTGTCTAGAGAACATTTTTCTGGCAAAAATCTACCAAATGCCGCGCCGCCTTCTGAAAGCTTTGTCTGGTATTTTGAGACAAGTTCTTCATAGGATTTGGATATTCTGTTGGCTTTACCTATCCATAACTTGAGCATCCACGTCGGTACAAATAAAGCCAATGTCAGTGGTTGTACCGATCTATAAATGTGATCAAGCTGTTGACCCGCAGACCATTTATGAGGTAAACAAAACAGGTAATCTTCATCATTGAGCCCATTAATATACTCCAAAAAAACATGGTGACAAATGTGCAATGATGATTGGATTTCCTGTTTTGTCATTAATTTTTAATTTATCCAAATGCATTAAATCCTGTCACATCCATACCCGTGATCAGCAAATGGATATCATGTGTACCTTCATAAGTGACTACAGACTCTAGATTGGCCATGTGTCTCATGATAGGATATTCTCCTGTGATTCCCATACCTCCGAGCATTTGTCGAGCTTCACGAGCTACATCTAGCGCTATGGCTACATTGTTTCGCTTTGCCATAGATATTTGAGCTGGTGTGGCTTTACCTTGATTGGCCAATGTGCCTAGTCTCCAATTCAGTAATTGTGCTTTGGTGATTTCTGTAATCATCTCCGCCAATTTCTTTTGGGTCAACTGAAACTGACCTAATTTTTTACCGAATTGTTCTCTTTCTTTACTATATCTAAGGGCTGTATCATAACAATCCAAAGCCGCACCCACAGCGCCCCAAGCGATACCATACCTTGCTTTTGACAGACATCCAAGTGGTCCTTTGAGTCCTTGTACATTAGGAAGTATATTTGCTTTGGGTACCCTTACATCTTCAAATACCAGTTCACCTGTCACCGACGCACGTAATGACCATTTACCGTGAATTTCAGGTGCCGAAAAGCCCTTCATATCTTTCTCTACGATCACACCACGGATGATGCCTTCTTCATCTTTGGCCCACACTACAGCGACATC
>JBBRJL010000040.1:0-10712 GCA_038219375.1 Chitinophagales bacterium
CGTGTTTAAGAAAAAATTGTTTGGCATCTGCTAGGTAAGGGTGGGAGAGAAACACAATACCATTTGAGTTAAGATTTTGATCTGTTTGTTGATGAATGATACAAATATTTTTTTGACCCTTTGGGACGTACTCTTTTATCCAGTTTTTAACTAAAGTTTCATCTTCACGATACGCACGTCCTCTTGGTAAGAGCAGTTTATGTAAGGTATTTTTTATTGTTGACCTGATCATTTTCTAATTTGTGAAGCAAAGAAACTATTTTTTTATAAGCCTAAAGGTAAAATTTCATTTTAAAATGGATCTTTATTTTTAAGTATAAAATATTTTTATTTTTATTATATATTTTTTGGGTTTATATAAGTCACATATTATGAGTATGTTTTATAATTAAATTTCGTAATACTTGGTTTTAAGGCTATTATGTATGATGAAAATGATATATTAATTCAATTTTATATTTTTTATTTCAGTAATAAGATATATCTTTACACTTCCATTCAGACGCCGATTTGTCTGATGGTGTAACCGATTATTATTTAACCCAAATCCGATAGTATGAATGTAAATCATTACACACCTGTCCGTATTAGTAAACGAAATACTAATTTTTCTCATTTGATTACCACTCATTTTGAGCCATTGCTTCTTAGCTTATTGGTATTGACTGGTATCATAGGTTCTATTTATCTTTTTGGTCACCAACTTGGTGGAAGCGACTTTTCTCAAGTATCAAGTATCAATAATGGTCCTGAAAAGTCATCCCTTGCCAGTATCCTATTCGCATCTCCTGAAGATGACGGCTCTAACAAATTTGATGATTATGTCAAAATGGAAAGCAAACTTGTTGCAGGTGAAAAATTTAATTTTGAATTTTTACAAGACAACAAAGCTTCACGATACGTGATGGAGATGGGAGATGGCGTGAGGCTAATTGTCACACAAAAAAACCTTCAATACCAATACGCGGAACCAGGCAAATACGTCATCGAACTTAAGGAGTTGAAAGGTGGTCTGCTCCAATTAATAGGTACAAAAAGTATCAAGGTCAAATAAATCTTAATTATTTACTAGATTTTGGTCTTTTTAATGTTCAAGTTTCATAATATTTGGAATTGACATAAAAACATTTTAGTTTTACATTGGTTATCATACCATGTGATAATATTAGTGTTTATGTCAAAGTTGGAAAGTATATTAAAATCAGGTATCGAAAAATATAGTTTTGGGGTATGTAGTTACCTCGCAGCTAAGTGGGGGCTCAATGAGTCTAGGGTAAGGTTATATTTTATTTATACCAGTTTTGTGGCATTTGGATCTCCTATTATATTTTATTTGGCTACTGCTTTTTGGATAAATATTAGAAAATATCTGAGATCAGGGTTTAGTCTAAAATAGTAAGCAACTGTTTTGGTTTAACATATCAATTGCTCAATATCGGTTTTAATCCGAGTGTGCTTTCTGCCCATTGATAAGTTTCATTAGCTACTTCATCTATTTCCTTATTCATCAAATAAGATGATATTACGTGGTGTCCCGCATTGGGAAATGCAGCTTTATATTTTTGATCGCTTGGTGTACTTATTTGGTTGTAGAAATCGAGCATCCTAGCTACAGAAACTACCTTGTCTTGATTTTCTTCATCTTTGTAGTAATATCCCACAAAAACAGGTATCTTTATTTTTTTGAATGTTTCTTCATTCATATAATCTTTGATAATAGTTTTTAATGCAAACAATCCATTGGTATGATAGATTGCGTTCCAGTATTTCTTTTGTTCAGGTGTGTAAGTGATTCTATTATATTCTCCACCCATAACTAAATAAGACAACTGCTTACCCCAAGGGTATAGAAGTAGTTGAGAATTAGTGTCGTAAATATCAATATTTGGTGAATACATTATCATGCTATGAATATCTTCACCAGCTGCTGCTAGAATAGTAGCAAGTGTTCCTCCTGTTGAACATGAAATTACAATTACCTTATCGCCCAATATTTTACCTATATCTATGGCATCTTCTGCTGATTGTATAAAATTGTCAGGTGTGAGATTTTTGAATGTATCATCATTTTGTTTACCGTGGTCTTCAAGCCTTGCAAGGTATAGGTTGAATCCATATCTTTTTGCAAACGCTGTATGTATTGGTGCGCCTTCTTCATGACTAGCTGAAAACCCGTGAATATAAACGACGCTATAGGGTGTTTTTTCTCTTAATGTATCATTTGCCCAGACAATTTGGGCTTCATTTCCAGGTTTAAGATCTTTTATCTTGAATTCATTTGATTTGACATAATCTTCCAGATTGTTTATAGGTATGTTTATATCTGTATCTAATAATGTCGCAGGTTCGAAAGTTACTTTAGGACCTACAGCTCCGATAATACCTAATACAAGGATAAAAATGAGTAAGAATTTGATTATTTTCACGAGAAAATCATGTTTATTTAATTTGAAATATTAACTATTGCCTGCTAACTTACGGTGTATTTCCCAAACTTGTGGAATCAATGGCATTGAACCATCATTATTTATTACAAAATCTGATACCCTTATTTTTTCTTCTTCAGGTAATTGATTTTTTATTCTTGCTCTCACGGCTTCTTCGGTCACCTGATCCCTATCCATTACACGTTTGATTCTAATATTTTCAGGACAAGTCACTACTATAAGTGCATCGAGATGTTTGTAAGACTTATTCTCCACCAAAAGTGCAGCTTCTTTTAAAACATACAAAGCATTTCCTTTAGCCTTAATGTTTTCATACCATCTCTCTACGTCGGTTTGCACAGCTGGATGAACGATTTTATTCATACTTTCTAACAGAGATTTGTCTTCAAATATTTGGGAAGCGATAAATGTTTTATTTGGTTTTCCATTTTTATAATAAGAATCATTACCTAATAATTCTTTGACTTGCTTTTTGACTGCGGGATTAAGACTTATGATTTGTTTGGCTTCGAGGTCTGCATAATAAATGGGTATATCTAGCGTCTCAAAAATTTTGCAGACCGTCGTTTTGCCCGATCCTATACCTCCAGTGATTCCTATTTTTTTAAGCATAATTCCTTAATTTTTTGAGAATAGTGAACGACTCCAAGAACCTAATAAACCACTCAAGCCAGCTACTAAGCCGCCAATGATTGCGGTAAGGAATAGGACGGCACTACTCGAAATACCACCTAGTACATTACCCAAAAGAAACGACATCGGCTCATCAAAATTTCCATCAGCCATCCATGCTTTGAAGTACCAAAGTACAAAAATAGTTAATAAACTATTAATAAACGCTACAAATTTTGATACCTTGGATAAATAGCAAACTACAAAACAAATCACTGCTATCACCCACCAAGGTAAAAACAATTGAATAATGTATGTAGTTATTATGATGGTCGTAATAAGTATTATATTTTTCATTTTGCTAGGTTTAGATGTAAATGTTGGGTTGTTTTGTCTTTTAGCTCATCCTTTTGAGTCACAAAATTTGGGCTATAGTATTCACCTTTTGACCAAGCAGGAATCATGTTTTTATAGTACTTGCTTGTGGGACTACCAGATTGTCCACCGGGATATACAGCATAAGCTTTTATTTTATTTTCTAGACTTACCACCATACGCCAACTTGGTCCAAAAGACTGTCCCGTGGCATTTATAGCATCAGGGCAACCATCTACTGCAAGATCCATCGCCGACAAAGCAGGTAGTCTCGTCAGGTGATAGATATGGAGTGGTTTGTAACTTCCCCATGTATTATTTTTCCCTTCTTTTTTACGGCTATTAAAATCTGAAATCGCTTCCCGAAGTGATTTTAGCACGATATCGCTTGCTGTTTCGGTATTAGGCGTAGATTTAATATCAAAAAATCTATGTTTAGGGTATTTCTGAATGATTTCTAACAATCTCCATGGTTCGGGAAGTTTTACATCCATATTGCTTCGCTCTGCAATGATTTCATCCCATGTATTGTTCGATATTTTGGTATAAAAAAGGTCAAAAAGCGTAGGTGCTTCTTGATTAGCTGTATATCTGAAGTCCCATTTATTTAGTATTTCCCATCCAATTTTCAAGCTATCCTTCAGTGACAAACTATCCATTATTGGTCTCATAGTTGTGATGTATTCTTCCGCTTTGATAGAATAGGCATCTTGCTGCATTTTTTTCATATCATCTGTTGTGATGCCATTCATAGTGCTGAGTTTGTCATTGACACTACGATTTCGATATCTTTCAAATTTTCCAGTGAAATAGTATGGATAGGTAACATCAGCACTCACTTGATTAGCAGAAGAAATGAAACCCCGCTTTGGATTAAGTATTTGAGGATTTTGAGACCTTGGTATGTATGCTTTCCATCCGTTTTTACTATCATCTCCGTACTCTACAAATCTACCATCTTGATCATATTTAGCAGGGAATCTGCCATTCACCCTAAGTGCAATATCACCCGATACAGAAGCAAACCCAAAATTTTGAGCTGGAGAAATATAATTACCTGTGGCACTTAAATAATCGTCATAATTCTTGCAAGATAGTGCTTTGATGAAGGTATTAACTTCATCAGTGTCTGGTATGTCATGGGCGATCCATCTCATCGCAAGATCGTGATTTCCATCTTGTGATGTGCGGTATATCGGGCCCCAATGTGTATATTTTACAGTATCAACGAGTGTGTTTGCACCTTTGACATCGATTGTTTCTATTCTAGTAGTAATATCCATTTCTTTATCATCTAGATAGTATTTTGTTTTTTCTTTGTTGGCCCATTTTATTAAATAAATATCTTCTACATCTTGTCCGACGTTGGTTTCTCCCCAAGCAATATATTCGTTAAATCCAATCATAATACCAGGAAAACCAGGGAAAGAAACACCATAGGCATTTATTTCTGGCGTTTTGATTTGTACTTCAAACCATATAGAAGGCAGACCAAGACTCAAGTGTGGGTCGTTGCAAAAAATAGGTGATCCTGTACTTGTTTTAGAGCCACTGACTGCCCAACTATTGCTACCTACACCTTTGTCTCTATTCTCATAAAATGACTTCAGCAAAGGTTTTTTGACAAAAGCCTTTGTGTCTTGAGGTACACCGTAAAGTGTATCAAAAGGATACCGTTTTTCCGTTGGGATGACTGGGTTTTCTATGGTTTGTCTTTCAGGGTAGAGTAAGTTAAAATCTTCTTTTCCAAGTAATTGCATTAAATTTGTAAACTCAACATCATCATTTCTTCCAGCAAGTGTGAGCGACATTTGTTTGAATATCAAGGCAGTTTTGAGCGGTGTCCATTCCGTAGGTTTTATGTTGAAAAGTTTGTATTCGAATGGTAGATTTTCAGTTGAAAGCGAATTTATGTAAGCATTCACGCCATCTATATATGAAAGCAATAAGTTATAGTTTTTTTGGGTTTCCCAACCTTTGACGGCATTTTCGGCAGCAAACTTCATTCCTCTGCGTCTACTAGCTAGATCAAGTTCGATGGTACGCTCACCAAATATGGAAGATAATTCGCCTGCAGATACTTTTGCTAAGAATTCCATTTGGAATAGCCTGTTTTGCGCTTCAGTATAACCTTGGGCAAAAAGGGCGTCGTTCAAGTTTTGAGCAAATATATGTGGTACTCTTCGTTCATCATAAATGATATCAACTTCGTTCGTTAGTCCATTGAACTTGAGGTTTTGTGAATTTTTTTCATCCATATTGTCTGATGACCAAGCACCACCGAATGGGTTTAGAAATTTTCCAAGTGGTGGCAAAGGATTTTTAGGAATAGAGATTGTGCCATTTAGTACGAGGATGAGCGATACGGTTATAAAAAAAGTGCAAATAAATAATATTTTTTGCCACATGTTTTAATGATTTAAGCAGTAATGATAAGATTTATTTTTTAACTCGCTGTAAAAGTAGTGAAAATCATAAAATAATTTTGGAAAATTTATTGTATAAAAAAATATTTCTATCATTACAAGAACCATGTTATCGTGGCGCTGATTAATTCTGTCAAAAATGGTAATTTTTTTTAGTTCGAAATAAATATTATGCCATTTTGTCTATTTTGTTTTAATGGTATAGTTTTGGTCACCTTTAATTACATTGAAATATTTAATATCTTTGCCATTCTTTTCAAGAATGAAATTGGGAAGAATACTTTTTTAATCACATCAATCACGAAAATATATACACAATGTTTAGTTTTATAAAAAATATTTTTGGCTCAAAGTATGAGAGAGACGTAAAAGGTTACTCTGCCGTGGTAGACCAAATAAATGCGCATTATAATGAATATCAGTCTATTAGTCACGATGAATTAAGGAATAAGACGACGGAATTCAGACAAAGAATAAAAAATAGCCTTGCAGATATTGATGCAGATATTAATGCTTTGATAGAAAAAGCTAATCAAGAACCGGATTTTAGCAACAAAGAAAATATCTATAACGAAATTGATAAAATCAAAAAAGAAAGAAATAAATATCTCGAAACTGCTTTAAAAGAGATTCTACCAGAAGCTTTTGCAGTTATAAAAGAAACTTCCAGAAGATTTAAAACTAATGCTACCATGGAGGTATCAGCGACAGACCACGATAAATTGCTAGCAGTAAATAAGGAATTTGTTTCGATCCAAGGGGATAAAGCTATATGGAAGAATAGTTGGAAAGCAGCTGGTGGTGATATCACTTGGGATATGTTGCATTACGATGTTCAGTTGATAGGTGGTATGGTACTGCATGAAGGTAAGATTGCTGAGATGGCTACGGGTGAAGGTAAAACCCTTGTTGCTACTTTGCCTGCATATCTTAATGGGCTTTCAGGTGAAGGCGTACACATCATCACCGTCAATGATTACCTAGCTAAAAGAGATAGCGAGTGGGTAGGACCTATATTTCAGTTCCTTTTACTCACGGTGGATTGTATAGATAAATACAAGCCACACTCTCCTGAACGTATCAAAGCTTATAGGTGTGATATTACGTATGGAACCAACAATGAGTTTGGCTTCGATTACTTGAGAGATAATATGGTACGCGATGCCGATGAATTGGTACAACGCAAACATCACTATGCCATGGTGGATGAGGTAGATTCAGTTTTGATAGATGATGCAAGGACACCATTGATCATTTCTGGGCCAGTCCCCCAAGGTTTGGATGAACAGGAATACTTGGAATTGAACCCCAAAATAGAAAAACTTATATCTGTACAAAGACAATTAGCTACCGAATATCTTGCTGAAGCCAAAAAGTTTATAAAGGATGGTAATGGTGGACATCAAGAAGGCGAAGGTGGGCTCTCATTATTCAGATGTTATAGAGCATTGCCAAAATATAGACCTTTGATCAAATTTTTGAGTGAAGATGGTGTAAAAGTAATCCTACAGAAGACGGAAAACTTCTACATGCAGGAGCAAAATAAAAATATGCATTTGGCAGATGCACCACTTTATTTTACCATTGACGAAAAAAACAGGTCAGTAGAATTGGCTGAAAAAGGAATAGATTACCTTTCAAAAGGAGAAAATAATCCTAATCTCTTCGTAATGCCTGATATCACACAACAAATACAGGAGATTACAAGTAGGGAAACTAAAGAGGGAATCAAATTGACAGAGGAAAAAGAACTTCTTATTCAGGATTATTCTGTCAAATCTAGACGTCTTCACGCTACTAGCCAATTGCTCAAAGCATATACATTATTTGATAAAGACCAAGAATATGTCGTCATAGATGAGCAAGTAAAAATCGTAGATGAGCAGACAGGGCGTATGATGGAAGGAAGGAGATATTCTGATGGTTTGCATCAAGCACTTGAGGCAAAAGAAGGCGTAAAAGTAGGTGAGATTACACAGACATACGCTACCGTCACACTTCAGAATTATTTTAGAATGTTCCACAAACTTGCAGGTATGACTGGTACCGCAGAGACTGAGGCAAGCGAATTGTGGGAAATCTACAAACTTGATGTCGTGGTAATACCTACCAATAGGCCAATAGTAAGAGATGATAAAGATGATTTGGTGTACAAAACAGCAAGAGAAAAATTTAATGCTGTAATTGAAGATATAGGAAAGTTGACTGCGCAAGGTAGACCAGTGCTAGTAGGTACCACTTCTGTTGAGATTTCGGAGCTACTCAGTAGAATGCTTAATTTGCGTGGTATAAAACACAATGTCTTGAATGCCAAACAACATCAGCGTGAAGCAGAAATAGTAGCAGAAGCCGGTAAATCTGGGGCAGTTACTATTGCTACAAATATGGCGGGTAGAGGTACGGATATCAAGCTCACTGATGAAGTTAAGAAGGCAGGTGGTTTGGCTATTGTTGCTACAGAAAGACATGATTCGCGTAGGGTAGATAGACAGTTGAGAGGTAGGGCAGGAAGACAAGGTGATCCCGGTGGTTCGCAGTTTTACGTATCGCTAGAAGATAATCTTATGCGTCTTTTCCAATCTGAAAGAATTGCAGGTATCATGGATAAAATGGGCCATAAGGATGGTGAAGTTATCCAACATGGTATGGTATCGAAGTCAATAGAAAGAGCACAAAAGAAGGTAGAAGAAAACAATTTCGGAATCAGAAAAAGACTTCTTGAGTATGATGATGTTATGAATATTCAGAGGGAAGCCATTTACAAGAAAAGAGATAATGCGCTACACGGTGATAGACTTTCTGTGGATCTTCACAATATGTTTGTGGGTTCGGTAGAAAATATAGTAGATTTCAATAAGAGGTCTAATGATTTTGAAGGATATAGATTTGACTGTCTGACCTCATTGAGTATTGATCCTCAGATAGATGAAGCTACTTTCAAAAGCATGTCTGTGGATAACCTCATTGATGAGACATTGGATGCGGTTTTGAATCATTATAATAATAAGTCAAATCAAATCACTCAGATACTATTACCTACCATCCAGAAGGTTTATGAAACGGAAGGTCATAGATACAAACGAATAGCAGTACCATTTACAGATGGGAGGAATAATCCATTACCAATTGCAGCAGATCTAAAAATAGCGGTGACTTCAGGTGGTACTTCTATTATGAGGGATATTGAGAAGACCATTACTTTGGCAATTTTGGATGATCACTGGAAAGAACATTTGAGAAATATGGACGAACTCAAGGACTCCGTTCAGTCAGCTTCTTTCGAGCAAAAAGATCCTTTGGTTAAATATAAAATAGAGGCATATAATCTATTTGAAGAGCTTATCAATAAAATAAATAAAGATGTAGGCGCTTATTTATTTAATGGTAA
This sequence comes from Chitinophagales bacterium, assembly GCA_038219375.1. Classification (GTDB taxonomy): domain Bacteria; phylum Bacteroidota; class Bacteroidia; order Chitinophagales; family Saprospiraceae; genus OLB9. The sequence continues at coordinate 9,249 of JBBRJL010000040.1, forward strand.
ACTTTTGCTCCAGCAAGAAGTCAAAGAGGCTCGAGTACAGAAATCTGATCTCAGTAAAGTAAGGACAAGTAGGGAAGAAGAAGACGCCAAAGCAGCAGCTGAAGGTGTATCTAGAAGAAACGAAAAACCCGAAACATTCAAAAGGGTAGAAGATAAAGTAGGAAGAAATGATCTCTGTCCGTGCGGAAGTGGCAAAAAATACAAACATTGCCACGGTAAATAACTTTAATAATAATCATTATAAAATCCAATGACAGCAAGCCCGATCGTACCTTATGAAAAGTATATGGAACGATGTTTTGAGCTTGCTGCCCTTGGAGGTAAATATACCAAGACAAACCCAAATGTTGGTTCTGTTATCGTTTATGATGATAAAATAATAGGAGAAGGTTACCATCAATGTTTTGGTGGTCCACATGCGGAAGTTAATGCTTTGAATCGTGTTTCTAAAGCTGATTTGCATAAAATAAAAGATTCTACATGGTATGTGAGTCTCGAGCCTTGTTCTCATTATGGAAAGACACCTCCTTGCGCACATGCTATTATATCTTCAGGTTGTACAAAAGTTGTCATCGGTTGTCTCGACCCTAATCCATTGGTCAGTGGTAATGGTCTCAGTTATTTGAGAGGACACGGAGCAGAAGTAGTTGCACCATTTTGTGAATTACTAGCAAAACAACTCATCTCAAAATTTTCAAAAAATCTTTTAAATAAGCCTTATGTTATTCTAAAATGGGCTCAATCCGAAGATCATTTCTTAGGGGAAATAGGCCAACAAACTTGGCTTACTAATCCAGCAACTAATATTCTTACCCACAAATGGCGAACTGAAGTAGATGGCATCCTTATAGGGAAAAACACAGCAATTACTGATAATCCGTCACTCACATCAAGACATTTTCATGGTGACCATCCTATAAGAATTGTCCTTGATACAAATTTAGAATTACCTAAAGAACTGATTATCTACACCGATGCTCACACCACTTGGACAATCACACAAAGGCAAATGTTTATACATGACAAAAAGGAACAAATTGTCGTAGCAGATGCTAGTGATTTATCTAGAATCCTTGATTTGTTATTTACTAAGGGTATTTATTCTTTGATTGTAGAAGGCGGTGCGAGGGTTTTAAAGTCATTTATTGATCAAAATCTTTGGGATGAAGCTAAAATTATTAAAACAAAAGCTGTCTTAAAAGAAGGCATTCAAGCGCCAAATCTGAATGGTAGGTTGATAAAGAGAATGAAAATAGGAACTGACGAAATTTTAACAATCAGAAATATATCAAATAATTAAAGGCAAATGAATAGGAATGAACGAGCGAGGTTTATAGTTGAAAAATTGGAATCTCTTTATACTGAAACACCAATTCCCTTGGATCATTCGAGCAATTATACCTTGCTAGTAGCTGTTTTGCTATCTGCACAATGTACAGATGTGCGTGTCAATCAGGTGACCCC
>JBBRJL010000041.1:0-10602 GCA_038219375.1 Chitinophagales bacterium
ACAGGGCAAAAAAATAATAATTCCTAATAAAATGCTTATTGACTCTCCTGTTACCAATCATACATCTAATCAACATCAGAGGATGGAACTTCAAGTTGGCATAGGTTACAATTCACCACTAGATGAAGTAAAAGCTATTACCATTGATGCAGTATCAGCCATTTCTGATAGAGATCCAAACAGAGAAATTGAGTTTTACTATACAGAATTTGGTGATAGTGCCATCATCTTTACAACCATGGTGTGGCTCAATAAACCTGATGTGGCTACCTTTCTAAAAGCTAGAAGTTCTGCCATCATTAAAATCAAAAAATCCTTCGATTCACACAACATCAATATACCATTCCCAATAAGAACCTTGCATTTTCCAAATAATTAATCATGAGTCTACTCCGAAAATACAACCTTTTTAATAATCAACCGTTTTCCTGACCTCCGGCGACCCTCGGCGATTCCCGGCCCTAAAAGGGTGACTACCTAAAAGGGGGGACATCTAAAGATTAACACCCCTATCCCTAAAGGGAACTATTGATTATCAATTTAGTATATATATAAACGATTTAAATGTAATCTTGTAATTACTTTTTGGACTGGACTTAATCATTGAACCAAAATATGATATTAATGACATTTTTTTTGTCAACAATTATACTCAGATTATTTCAATACCTTCAATCCATAATGACCAATGGCAAAGACTTGATCACATGAGAACCTGATGATAAAGTAATAAAGTAGGAACCTGAAGTCAACATGGTCGTTCGGAATGTTAATTCATTTTCACCACTCTTTATTTTATCGTTGTACAATGCCTTGACAAAATGACCATTCGCTGAGAAAAGATCTATTTTGTAAATGCCCGTTTTCGGATTACTAAAACCCAAAGTAACTGCATCTGACCCAACACTTGCAGGGTTGGGGAATAATCTGATATTACTTAGCAACGCTTCATTTGAAGTACTACTTGTACCAACAGAAACATAGTTTTCGCTCACTAAAGAATCTATACCGTAGTCATTAGTTACTACAAGTTTCACGGGAAAAACGCCTTGGGTGGGATACTTTATTATGGGTGATCTCAATGTAGAAACAGAAGGCTCTCCACCTTCAAACAGCCAATTTACTTTTTTTGCACCTGTAGACAAATCTGAAAAAAAGATAGTATCCCCAGGTAATATGATCGTTTTATCTGACGTAAAAGATGCTTTTGGCGCCGCTTTTTCGAAGACAGTAATCGCTTTGTTTACTATCATAGAACTTGAACCAGCATTATTTCTAACTGTCAGCGATACTACAAACGAACCTTTCTTATTATATTTAATCAATGGATTGACCTCTTCACTACTCATAGGGCTGCCCTGTATGAAATTCCATTTATGAAATAGTGTATTCGCAGAACTCAGACTTGTAAACTGAATAGAATCTCCAACATAAATAGTGTCCTTATCGCTTATCCAAACAGCTTCAGGGTTTATTTCTGGCTCCAAAATATGTATAAAAGCAATTTTCGTCATGGTATCAGTTCGACCTCCAAAATCTGAAATCAATGTCACATTATAAGCTCCGTTTTCAGCATAAAAAACTTGGGGCAACTCATCTGTAGAAGTAGTAGGATTACCGCCTTCGAAAATCCACTTCCGCGATGTAGGTAAGACACTAGAAATATCTTTGAATGTAATGATTGAATCTCTTCTTTCTGTTGTTTTGGATGCTGTAAATTCTTGAATTGGGTCATCTTTATCGTCTGAGTGTATAAATTGACCTATCCAAGTACTGTGACCACCACTTTCGCCAAAACAACCTACAGACCAACTTTCTATCCTATCTACTCCAAATCGTCTACATGCACCTGTGTAGTCCCCCCATCTTATGGATTCATCTGTACTATTACCAATAGGTGTAGTCCCTTGCTTAAAGACAACTTCATCACTCCATTCAAATTCGTCACCTGTACCACTTACCACCCTTACGGCTTGACCAGGGAAAAGTTCTGGGCCTGTATATGTATAATTGATAAGCACTTCATCATCATCTTCTTCTTTTCCAAATGATGTTAAAGTTGGATAAGCGAAATCACGATTTGGCGCAGAAAATACATTAGCCGATACTTTAAGATCTGACATATTCATTCTACCATAATATAAACCTCCATCACCTGAAGGCGAGTTGGACTGTGCAGCAAAATGTAACACACCGTTTTGATACATAGCTGTACGTATCCTATTTCCACCAGTATTAAGCACTACAGATACTCCTTTTTGCCTTCCTTCAGGGGGAAACATCAGGTTTGGACCATTGGTTCTGAATGATATTAAAGATGGGTTATTTTTGACTGATTCATCTGTATAATTGACATTAAATCCTACACTATTATTACTAATAAAATACATACCAGGGGATGTCAATGTTTTCCAGCCAGACATTGCAGGCACAGGATTAAAAACTAGTCCACCGTCAACATTCCGTACTCTATCGTAATATTTCCAAGTAATCTCTTTGCCTTGGTAAGCGTCATCCTTGGATATTTGTATGATCATAGAATATCGAAAACCATTATCATCTGAAAACATATTCCCTCCGATGTACAAATCTTCTTTACTCACTGCAATATTTGGAAAATCAAACCAAACACCATCGTCCAATACATCTCCCTTAATTTTATAAAAATTCCACTCACCATTTGGATCTTCTGTTCGTGAAAAAGCAATACACAAATATGATGTATTAGGGTCAGAGCCGTGAAGACATACGACAATAAATCTATTTTGTTCAGGATCATAAATAATCCTCGGGTCAAACATACGAGTACCCAATCCAAGCACTTTATAAAAATCAGCAAATCCACGAGTAAAAGTGATATCTCCATCAGGCATAGCAAAAATAATGCTAGAATTTATGGCTGAGACTACAAATCCATTTCGAGAAACAGCCATCGTATTGTCCATAGGAATGCTGCCCCCTCTTAGATTTCCCCTGAAATTATTTAGCAGGCTAGGTGCTTCTGTAAGCATTCTATTTGATTTTGTAAATGAATTCCTATCAGCCAATTCGCTGTTTTTAAAGTCATTTGCTTCTTTTTTTAATTGCTTGTATTCCGCCAATGGAAGTTCGCTATTATGAAAAAAAACAGACTTGTGTTTTAGTGAAATCCTCCAATCATCTTTGATGTCATGAGGTGACAAAGTCCCATCTGAAGCTGTAGTAAAAAGTTTGGATCCCTTATGAATGGTAACTTTCTCATTTGAAAGATCAGGTAGAATCATTTTTTGATTTTGTCCAAATAATGGACCAAAACCTAATGCCATAGAGATTAAAAATATTGTGAAACGCATACTCATGATTTAAAAAAATATCAACTTTAAATAAAGTTGTGACAAAGATAACAAAACCAAAGCAGGGTAAACAAGAATTTTGCTATCATGTTTAAAATCTTATATAGTAAATAAGGTTTTTTCTGATAGATTTATTTGGCAAATCTATATTTAGGGTTAGATTTAACTTAATTAGACTTATTGATGCACATTTTATAGAGCTTTTAATCCAATCTAAAAATGACTGGAATTAAATAACGGACTTTGACAGGCATTCTATTTAGTATAGCTGGTTCGAAACCTATTTCTTTCATATTTTGTACTGCTTTTAGCCATACTTCATCACAACCTGAACCGATGCCTTTAGCTAGTTCCATACTTTCTGAAATACCAAACTCATTCACTACGACTAATATTTCTACTCTTCCTCCTACGCCATTTTCTCTAGCTTTCGCAGGATATCTAAAATTTTTAAATACCGCTCGAGTCGACATTTCTCCACCTTTTAATACTGGCTCAATATCAAGTTTTTTAACTTCATAGCCATTATGTGTCCAAGCTTCATAGATGATTTCTTTTTTTTGGAATTCGCTTTCCTTTTCTTTTTCTACAACACTTTTTGTGGTACAACAGATAAAGGCTAAACATAATGCAAGCATTAAAAAAAGATTGGCACAGTTAGTTTTTATGAACATGATGTTGAAATTTAGAAATAGTATTACATATGCAATGATCGATTACCTGTAGCTGCTAATGCTGCTTCTTTGACCGCTTCTGTATAAGTAGGATGTGGGTGCGATATTCTAGACATATCTTCTGCACTTGCTCTGAACTCCATCAACGCTACAGCTTCAATAATAACGTCTGCTACTCTTGGCCCTACCATATGCACTCCTAGTATTTCGTCCGTCACTTTATCTGCAAGAACTTTTACAAAGCCTTCAGTATCCATGCTTGCCCTTGCTCTACCTAGTGCTTTGAATGGAAATTTACCTGCTTTATATGGTGTTCCTGATGCTTTCAGTTCTTCCTCAGTTTTACCTACAGCAGCGACTTCTGGCCATGTATATACAACGCCTGGTATCAGATTGTAATCAATATGTGGCTTCCCACCCGCAATATATTCAGCCACTAAGATTCCTTCTTCTTCTGCCTTGTGTGCTAACATCGCCCCTTTGATCACATCACCAATAGCAAATATACCAGGGACAGATGTTTCCAAATGATCGTTGACATTAATTCTGCCTTTATCGTCTTTTGTAATTCCTATTGCTTCTAGATTCAGGCGATCTGTATATGGTTTGCGACCTATTGCCACAAGACAATAATCTGCTTTGATGTCAAATTTTTCTTCACTATCTCTTTTCTGAACACTTACGGTACAGGCTGTTTTGGTAGCTTTTACACCTGTCACACTATGACTTAGGTAAAAGTTCATACCTACCTTTTTAAGTGATCGCATCAATTCTTTGCCACAATCATTATCCATGGTAGGTAGAATTCTATCCATGTATTCGACTACATCTACTGATGTACCCAATCTCGCAAAAACAGAACCCAATTCAAGACCTATGACTCCGCCACCTACGATGACCATTTTCTTTGGAACGTCATCTATATTTAGTGCTTCTGTCGATGTTATGACCCTTTTTTTGTCATAATTAAACATTTCAGGAGCGATTGGTTTTGATCCTGTAGCGATGATTATTTTTTCGCCTTCTATTTCTTTGGTACCTTCGGCGTTAGCTATCGCAATAACGTTTTTAGAGACAAAGGATCCGTGACCATTGTAAACATCAATCTTATTTTTTTTCATAAGAAAATCGATGCCTTTACAAGTTTGATCTACGACATCATTTTTCCGTTTGATCATTTGCTTCATGTTGATCTTTAGATCAGATGTCTCTATGCCGTGCTCTGCAAATCTATCTACTGCATTGTGGTAATGTTCAGAACTATCCAATAATGCTTTGGATGGGATACAACCTACATTCAGGCACGTACCTCCCAAAGTATCGTACCTTTCTATAATGGCTACTTTTTTTCCTAATTGTGCTGCTCTTATCGCTCCTACATATCCACCTGGACCTGAACCAATCACTATCACATCGTATTGCATTGCTAAATCTTTATTATCCTGAATTAAATGTTATTGACCGTCTTTTGGTTTTCGGTTTTTATTAAAAAAATTCTTTTTTTTGTTTTTATTAGGTTGAGCATTTGGTGTACCATCTGCATTTGCACCAGGATTGGTTGGCGGTTGATCCTGACCACTTGACGGATTCTGTCCAGTATCAGGTTTTTGTTCCTGATTACGGGCATTTCCAGATTGGTTATTTGGTCTTTGATTTGGATTTGCAGGACGACCTTCTTTGGGACCATCATTTTGATTTCGTTCTGGTCTAGGAGGTCTAGGATTTTGATTCTGCTGATTTGGTTGATTTGGTCTTGGTGGTCTTGGTTGGTTCGGACCTTCCTGTTTAGGCTGATCTTCATTTTTATTCTGACCGTCTACCCTAGGCTGACCTTGTGGACGCTGCTGACCTTGGTTTCTTGATTGACCTTCAGGTCTTGGTGGTCTTTCACTTGGTTGTTCAGATGGGCCACGACGATCTTGTTGGTTTCTGTCACCTGATCTTTGCTGTGGCTTTTTCTTCTTTTTATTTCTAGGTTCGTTGCGCAATTCTATTTGACCAGTCACGTCTTCGTATCCATGTTCGATATCGATATCTTCTGCATCACGATCAGGTACTACTACCGCTTTTTCTAGATTGAGTTCATTAGGGATGATACCTTTTTTATTCATCTCTTTTACTTCTTTCGCCCTTGTTTTATCCACAGGAATAAATTGACCGCGCATCTTTTCATTGTCGACTACGTAATATAGTATGCCTTTGAAAATATCAGTTTTTACCAAGTGAGCGGTTCCTGCTTTTACTTTTAGGATGTCTGCATCTTCAGGAAAATCATCCAATGCATCCATGTATGTATCTAATTCATAATTAAGACAACATTTAAGTCGGCCGCACTGACCAGATAATTTAGTTTGGTTGATGGCAATATTTTGATATCTCGCAGCTGATGTATTGACCGATTTGAAATCAGATAGCCAAGTAGAACAACATAATTCACGACCACATGAGCCAATACCGCCAATCCTCGCAGACTCTTGTCTTGCACCAATCTGCCGCATCTCGATTTTTACCTTAAATTCTCGCGCATATTCCTTTACCAACTCACGGAAATCTACCCTTCCTTCAGCGGTATAGTAAAAGGTGGCTTTCTTTTTATCTCCTTGATATTCAATATCTCCGATCTTCATGTCTAGTCCGAGTGTCCGTGAGATGACCCTTGCCCTGACCATAGTTTCTTGTTCAAGTTGACGTGCTTCATTTAGTTTTTCAAGGTCACGATCATTCGCTTTTCTGATCACTTTGAAGGCTATTCTATCTTCTGAAGTAAATTTTTTCTTCATTTGCATCCTGACCAATTCACCTGAAAGTGAGATTCTACCTACATCATATCCACTGGCTGTCTCCACAACTATCATATCACCTGTGATAGTCCTATTGGATGGATCATTGATAAAAAAATCTTTGTGTGCCCCCTTCTTAAAACTAACTTCAACTATATTATATTCTGATGGGTCAAACATATCCCGAGTGGCTATCCAATCGTAGGTATTTAGTTTATTGCAACTCCCTGAAGTACAATGTCCTTTATCTCCACAACCACTGGGTGCCCCGTTTGTTCCCGATCCGCAACTGCTACATCCCATGATTAATTTTTTTTTGTTTTTATATATTTGGGCAAAGTTAATATTTCTTTTGCTTATATTCATTTTTTTCGATAGATGATTGTCATTCAGATTTTATTAAAATCGATCAATAACACAGTTAACTAAATCATTCCCAACCAAAAACATTTGCCGTTACCTAGGATTTTTGTAGTAATTTTATAAAAATACAAGTAGCTCTATTAGAAAGTTTATAGAAAAAAGTGGTCCTATTAGTAGTAACTCTTATTCAAAAATATTATATTTGCTGATTATTAAGTCTCTCAAGATATTATTACTGCGAAAAAAATATTTAAATTATATATTTATGTAATTCTTAACTAACTCAATTTCAGTCTCATGAAAGTGACACAAAAAATAATTATGGTTCATTTTATCCAAACCACAATGATTATTTTTGATCCAAGATTTCATGTGACCTTAAAAAACAAATTAAATATTCCCATGAAAAATTATTTTTACCTTCTAATGCTTTTCATCGCCCCCATGATGATGACTCCAATGAGTGGCTTCAGTCACACAATTAACCAAAAGAATGGTCACTTCTCTTTTTCAAATGCAAATGTACTCATAGATACACTTGGTCCGATCTTCGGAAGTTATCTCAATAGGTTTTGTCCTACGGATAATGATTGTGCATCTTATAGATGCAACCTGACTAAAGAAGTCTTCAAAAATGTAAGTACTATTTGTGAAAACAACTTATCTGTCACTTGGATTGTAGCCATCGACCTTTATAATGATGGTCTCATTGATTATGAATATAGAAGCGATCTTCCCGTCGGAAATGACGTAGCCAATGTCACGAATGGACTTTCGGATGCCATAAAAGATGACAACGGTGATGGCATAAAAGACATTTATATTGCTCCAACAAGTTATGGAGAGATAGTCACCCTACTAATGCCAGAAAACGCCTTACCAAAGGGCAGTTCGCATAAAATAGTATGGACCGCAACTGATATCTGTGGCAATACCTCCGAAGACATCGAAATTATATCCATAAAGGATAAAAAAGAACCTACTCCAGTGTGTGTTCCATTGAGCACTGTTATTTGGATGGATATCGATGGTGATGGTCCATTATCTCCATCTGTTGAATTAGCGGCAATTGATTTTATTAATAAAGCTTTTGACAATTGTACTGCAGATGAAGATCTGTTTTATACTTTTGATAATGTATCACCACAATTGGTCGACAAAGCAGTATTCGGTAAAACAATCAATAGAAGTGTTGCACATTATTTTAATCTAGATGGAGGACTTGCAGCCTATCCAGTATCCACTGTTGAAGAAAAAGCCATAGAATTTAGATATTTAGATGGTGAACCAGGATATCAATTATGGGATCCGATACGTCAGAGCTCCTCAATAATAAAAAGTTGCAAACGACTCCTCCCAGAAGAAGATCTCTCCTATAATGATGTAATGGTGACAGTTTGGGATGAAGCATTAAATTACGATTTTTGTTGGACAAGGATTAATGTCAAATGCTTTGGTCCATACTACTCTTTTGCCGATTTAAATGGTAATGTAAGATCTGTCACAGGAGCAAATGTAAAAAATGCCGTTTTAATTGCTGATTCAAATCTTCCTGAATTTCCAAAATCGAGTTTGACAAATAAAGAAGGCCAGTATGCATTTAGCAATTTTAATGCAGGCTTTGATTATACAATTACAGGGCGATTCCTTTCGAACGAAATGCAAGGTCTAGATTATAATGATTTGAGTATTCTAAATAGACACCTGACAGGTTCAAAATTGATAACTAACCCTTACCAACTTATAGCAGCAGATATTAATGGAGATAATGTAGTAGATCAAAAAGATTATACCATGCTAAAATCATCACTTGAAACTAAAAGTGAAACAGGATTTACAACTAATAAATGCGTAGTAAAATCTAAAGACCTAAATGTATCAAATTGGTACAATTATACGGAATCGGTTGTCCATCTTTTGAGCGCTGATGTATTTGGGATCGATTTTATAGCTATAAAAATAGGAGATATCAATGGTAGCCATTTTAGTACGGGTATTATAAATTATGATTTGAACGTATCTGAACGTGTATCGTCAGGACCTGAGGTTACTGATCGATCTTCAGGTAAAGAATATACTAATCAGATCACATTAAGTCCTAATCCATTTACAGATATTACGATTTTATCATTTTTTGCGCCAAAAATAGGCGAATATGTACTTTTGATCACTGATTTGGCTGGAATAGCTGTTTATTCCAATCAATTTGAAGCGGAAGAAGGAAGCAACACTATCAAAATAGAAAGTAATCTTTTGGGCGTTGCGGGTTCATATATTTGCACCCTAAAAAGTGTAGATATGACAGTAAACAAAAGACTGGTTTTGATCAGATAATTGACTTTTCATATTGCCGTCTGTTTATCACGGTGGGAGAATATGCGAGTTTATTACATTCAAAATTGCATATTCTCCAAACCATCTTATAGCTTTGGTGTTACGTAGCATATAGAAATATCACATGGATTTTAACATAGCTGACTTATTACAGAAAGCACTCAAAATGGAGTTTTTGACCGCTGAAGAGGGACTTTTTTTGTTTGAAAATGCACCTACAGCTTCACTGATGTATGTAGGAAATGCGATCAGACAACATCATGTGCCTGGAAAAACGGTCACCTGGATCATAGATCGAAACTCAAATACAACTAATGTATGTATTGCAAACTGTAAATTTTGTAATTTCTACAGACGTCCTGGCCACGAGGAGTCATACATCACGTCCATAGAAGAATATAAAGAAAAAATAGAAGAAACTTTTGCATTAGGTGGCGAACAGTTACTCCTCCAAGGTGGTCACCATCCAGACTTGGGCTTGGATTATTACGTAGGTTTGTTTAGAGAACTAAAGAGTCTTTATCCCAATCTGAAATTACACGCACTTGGACCACCAGAAATTGCGCACATCACAAAACTCGAAAAATCGACTCATATCGAAGTACTCCAAGCGTTGAAAGATGCAGGATTGGACTCTTTGCCTGGTGCTGGAGCAGAGATTCTTGATGATAGAGTGAGAAGACTGATCTCTAAAGGAAAATGTGGTGGTCAGGAATGGCTAGATGTCATGAGAGCAGCACATAAGCTCAACATCACAACATCAGCAACTATGATGTTTGGTCATATAGAAACCAATATGGAACGCATGGAACATTTTGTAGCGTTGCGACAAGTCCAAAGCGAAAAACCTGCACATGCCAAAGGGTTTCTAGCTTTCATACCATGGCCATTTATGGACGAAGATACGATACTAAAAAAAATCAAACGAGCGCGCAATCAATGCACGGGCGACGAATATATTAGAATGATCGCAATGAGCAGAATCATGCTGCCTAATGTAGTAAATATCCAAGCATCTTGGCTTACGGTGGGCAAAAAGACAGCCCAACTTTGTCTTCATGCAGGTGCAAATGATTTCGGAAGTATCATGATAGAAGAGAATGTCGTCTCTGCTGCTGG
>JBBRJL010000042.1:0-10567 GCA_038219375.1 Chitinophagales bacterium
AAGGTAGTAGGAATATTTGAAGGTACAGGTAGTGTCCTCGACCAATTAATACTTACCAATACAGCAACAATTTGGAATGTACATGAGCATCCAGAAGAAGAATCTACCGATAGCACAAGTCATGACGGACACGATCATGCTGCTCACGATGGTCACGACCATAGCGACCACCTACATGATAACAGTAACGCTGACTTACTTAATCATCCAGATAATGAGATCACTTCAGTATTGATACAGTATAAAAGCAGGACCAACTTTCAAGCGCTCAATTTCGGTCGCAATATCAATGAAAATACCGAAATGCAGGCCGCTTCACCAGCCATTGAGATCAATAGGCTTTATAATATGATAGGAGTTGGAACGGAAGCATTGAGAAGTTTGGCTTTACTTATTGCTATTGTGTCAGCTTTGAGTATTTTCATTTCATTATTCAAAAGCATGCGTGAGCGCAAATATGAGTTGGCATTGATGCGTGTCATGGGAGCGAGTCGAGCTAAAGTTTTTTCTCTCATCATATTGGAAGGGTTAATTTTGGCTTTGATAGGTTTTATCATAGGTACTATCTTGTGTCATGTGGGAATGGAAGTAGTTGCCAAGTCCTTAAAAGCAGACTTTAGATATAGTTTTACGGGATGGAAGTTTTTGAGCGAAGAGTGGATGGTACTTGGTATTTCGCTTGTTTTGGGATTTGTGGCGGCTATTATACCTGCTGTTCAAGCAGCTAGGTCAGATATTAACAAAACTTTATCAGAAAAATAAGGACATCGTTTACCTCTTTTTGACTTTTTATTCGTTTTAATATAAAATAATTTAATCATAGCAATATCCATTCAAAATTTGAAAATATCTTTTAAAACCTATTTATTACTTCCTTTTGTGTGCTTAGCATTTATTTCTGCGACGCTGATCCAATCCAAAGATATATGGATAACACTTAGTTTGGTCACATTTGAATCCAGCTACGACCCTGAATTTATGATGGAAGTCAAAAAACCCAAGGTATCCACGTCGGTAGAAAAGCTTGATGGTACAGAGATAGAAGTAGAAGGATATATCATTCCACTGACAGGTCAAGTGACACAAAGTCATTTTATGTTGAGTAAGTTTCCTCAGAGCACTTGTTTTTTCTGTGGTAAAGCAGGACCAGAGTCCGCAATGCAAGTCTTTATGAAGGACAATAAAAAGGTAAAAATATCTGAGAGAAAAGTCAGAGTAAAAGGACGATTGATCGTCAATCCTAAAGACATCACAAGTTTATTATACACCCTTGAAAATGGTGAAATCATCGAATAAAAAATAAAAAATGCGTATATTACTAATGCTATTGTTATTGTCACCATTTCTTCAATTAGCCGCCCAAACTGATGTTAAGGTAGACAATGTTTGGAAGTCCTTGGCTAAAATTAGTTATAAAAAAGAATACGACGAGTTGATGGGCTTCAAGATAGATAAGCCAGTATTCAGTGAGTCAGTCAAAGCCATGCAGGGTAAAGAAGTCACCATAAAAGGTTATATCATACCCGTAGAAGGATACAAATCCCATAAAGAATTCATTTTTTCAGCTTATCCATATAGTATGTGTTTTTTCTGTGGTGGAGCAGGCCCTGAAACAGTGATGGAAGTAGAAGCTTTAGAAGGCGTAAAATACTCGGCAGATGCAGTATATCTCAAAGGAAATCTTCAGTTGAATGACAAAGATATCAATAGGCTGATGTATAAATTGGTAAATGCCAAATTGATAAAACAATAATATAAAACCCTAGACCTAACAAAACTCGACAAATGGATTTTAAAAAAGCTGTAGAAGTCACAAAATTGGCAGAAAAATATGCCTTGAAAGTATCAGGCGATCATTCGATTATAGCATTAGGCATCAATGAGATACATAAAGTAAGACCTGGAGATATTACCTTTGTAGATGTAGAAAAATATTATCAAAAATCATTGTCATCAGATGCGACTATCATCCTTATTAACAAAGAAGTTCCTTGTCCTGAAGGCAAAGTATTGCTCGTTACAGATAATCCTTTTGCCGTTTACAACCAGATAGTTTGGGAAAATAGACCCTTGAAACATCTAAATGCTAATCGAGGTGAAAATGTAATTATCGGAGAAGAAACCCAAATAGATCATGGCGTACATATCGGTCATGATGTCACCATCGGCAAAAATTGTTACATACAGTCAGGCGTCTTCATCGGTGATGGAACTATAATAGGAGATAGAGTCATAATACAAGCAGGTGCCTTGATAGGAACGGACGCTTTTTATTACAAAAAAATAAATAGCCATTACCACAAATGGCGCTCTGGAGGAAAAGTTATTTTGGGACATGATGTAGAGATCGGCTCAGGATGTACTATCAATCGTGGCGTATCTGGGGAAACAATCATCGGTGACGGGTCCAAACTAGATTGTCAGATTCATATTGGGCATGATACAGTATTGGGCAAAAATTGCTTAATAGCAGCCCAAACAGGGATAGCAGGCAATACCATCGTAGGCGATAATGTCGTCATGTATGGTCAAGTAGGTGTAGCGCAAAACCTACGCATCGGTGATGATGCCATTCTTCTTGCAAAAACAGGAGTATCAAAGGATCTCGAAGGAGGTAAAACTTACTTTGGTGTACCTGCAGGTGAAGCAAGAGAAAAATATAAAGAGATGATAGGCATAAAATTTTTATTAGAAAAAAAGTCTATACCTTCCACTTGATATTACATCCTGCATTTGGATATTGCTTGACTAAAGGAGCTTCACCTCGCAATAACAGATCCAAAGCAAGTCTCATGTCCTTTCCAGTCAATGGTTTATCATTTCCTGGACGAGAATCATCTAGCCAACCCCTGTAATATAGCTTATCTTCACTATCAAATATATACAAGTCAGGTGTACAAGCGGCGTCATAAGCTTTTGCAATATCCTGTGATTCATCGTAGAGGTATGGAAAGGGATACATCAGAACCTTAGCAATTAGTTTCATTCTATCTGGTCCATCATCTGGATATTTGACCGCATCATTGCTACTTATTGCAACAAACCCTATACCTTTTCCATTATAATCATTGGCAATTTTAATCAATTCCTGATTGACGTGGATGACGTATGGACAATGATTGCACAAAAACATAACCACTGTACCATGCTCACCTTTTATGTCTTTAAAAGATACGTTCTGTTCTGAAACAGCATCAGTCAATGAGAATTCTGGAGCCAAAGTACCAAGATGAAGCATATTAGATTCTGTAAGGGCCATGTTGTTATATTTTGCTGTAAAGTTAGATAGTTATCTTTATAATAACAAAAGCCCTTGAAAAAATATTTCCAAAGGGCTTTTGTTTTATGTATTATTACTTAAAAAGCTTATTGAGCAGGTGCTGCTTCTGCTGCTTCCTTAGTCGCTGCCAAGCTTATCTGAAGGGTGATATTATCATCTATAAATTTGTCAGCAAGATTGTCAAAGAAAGTTTTTGAACCGTACTTAATACCCCAATCCGTTCTGTTGATTGTGAATGGATTTGTACTTACACTTACATTGTTTTCAGCAACTGTTACTGTAGCTGGGAAAGTGATAGATTTAGTTATTTCTAATAGAGTAAGGTTACCAGTCACGTTTACATTGGCACCAGGTACGTCTGTAGCAGGAGCTACACTAGTAACTTCAAACTTTGCAGTTGGGTATTTAGCTGTATTAAAAAAATCTTCTACACCATCTTTAGCAGTACCTTTAAGGTGACCTTCAAGACTTGCTTTTTCATCACCTTGTAAATCAGTAACGGTAATTGTGTTCATGTCAAGTGTAAAACTACCAGCAGTGATATTTCCATCTGTTACAAAGACTTCACCTTGAGTAAGATTAATTGTACCATTGTGTTTTCCAGCAGGTTTTGAGCCTTCCCAAGAGATTTTTGTCGCAGCTGGATCAGCTACAAATTTTGTACCTTCTGCACTTGCTACAGCATTTGCATCAGTTGCTTCAGTTGCTTTCTCTTTACAAGAAATGATAGAAAGAGCTAAAATGAATAAAAGAGAAAATCTGAACTGGTTTTTCATTTTTTAAAATTTTGGTTGTTGATAGATTTGTTTTAACAAATAATAAATCAAAACATTATATTGATTATACAACATAAACGAATAAATTTTGTATTTAGTTTTATGCAAAAAGCAAATAATTCACAATAATTTGTTAAACCTAATTTTGTATTGAAGTTACGAAGTCTTTAACACTTTGAATACTATTCAGAATGATGACATTATCTGGCAGTGTTAGATTTTGACTTGCTGTCTGGAAACCAGATATTAGTATTTTTGAGTCTTTTGCATTCTTTGCTAATTCATCAAGATAAGGCTGTAAAGGCGTCTCGGAAAAACTATCATTAAAAATAGTAAATATATACTCTGCCTTAAATATTGACTTACCTTCTAATACATTGATAAGGGGAGTCCCTATTCCCAAATTAATAACTTTAGATTTGTTTTTAACTAAAATATAATGAAGAAATAATAGACTCAATTCATGGCTTTCGTTTTCTGGTAAGTATATCAGGCATCTAATATTGGGATTCGAATCAGATCTACTTAATCTATCTATTTCGACAATCGTTTTGCGTTTAATAATGTTACTTACAAAATTTTCATGTACAGACTTTATAGAACCTGCAATCCACATCATGCTCAATTTGTCCAATAAAGGGTAAACGACATCATTCATTGTTTCTTCAAAACCTTTTGAAGAAATTTCGTGATCTAAAACGATATTGAATTTTGATTCATCAAGCTCAAATGTAGACAACATCATTGCATCTAGTTGGTCTTCAAAAACATGGCCTACTTCTGTGTATTCACCAACTTTCTGTCTTACTTGATCAGTAGACATTGTTGCAATTTTTGATATTTTGTACCCTTTCTTATTTAGTAAAGAAATATTCAGTACTTTCTGTAAGTCATCATCTTTGTAGTATCTAATATTAGTATCTGTACGATGAGGTTGAATTATACCATATCTTTTTTCCCAAATACGGAGCGTATGGGCTTTTACGCCAGATATACTTTCCAGATCTTTAATAGAATATGCAACCATAAAATAAACAATATAATAAATATCAAAATGCCAACACGGAAAAGGAAACAATCAACAATAAAAATAGTTTAAAAAAAATACTTTAGACTTTTGCAATTTATAATCGCCAAAAGCTGTATTTTTGAAGCTTATTATTAAATATATGTATGTTAAGCTTAAAAAGATACATTTTCGTTTCTTCTTTTTTGTTTTTTAGTGCTAGCATTTTTGGGCAAAGCTATTGGTTTGGTACAAAACTTGGTGGTGCTATGTCATTTCAGAGTTGGGGAGACGGTACATCTGGAGGAGGCTTAAATAGAGACCCCTTATTTTCCATAAATGGTGATATTATAGTAGAATCTTATGACGAATTTAAAAGAGGTGCCTTGTATGCTAGTCTAGGATATCATACTAGGGGCAGTTCTATACAATTTTTCAGCTTTAATAATGCATTTTCTGCACGTCAGGGATATAAGTTTAATAACATCGTTCTCGAATTGGGTGCAAAACGATCTTTAAATTTAAGTAAGGATTTTGATCCATATTTTTTAATAGGCATCAGGGGCGAATACACCTTAAATACTAATCTTAAAGACCTTGAGTTTTTAAATAACCCTTATACCCCAAATGATGTCTTCGTCAGGAAGTTTAATTATGGTGTAACAGCGGGAGGTGGTTTTGAAATGGAAATGTCAGAACTAAGTAATGTGTTTTTTGAGTTTTCTCTTCAACCGGATTTGTCTTTCCAATACGAATCTCCACCTGCAATTGTAATTGACCCATTGCAAATGGGCCAGAACATTGAACTACCATTAAGGAGAGTGCGCAATCTATCACTTGAGTTAAAAGTTGGTATAAAGTTTCTTAGAAAAGTAGAATATATAGATTAAATAATTGCTAAATACCATTAAGATGAAATTTTTAAATACGATTTATTTTTTAATTCTTACCGTGACCTTGGGTACAAGCCAAATAACCGTCACAAATACTACCTTCCCAGTAATTGGTGATACACTAAAAACTAGGACAACCAGCAATCCATCATCCACTATCAATGTAGGGACCAACAACGGTCCTCAAACATGGAATTTTAATTTCTTAAATTCGGGTGGCTTTGTGTCTGAAGAAATTTATGTCAGCCCTTCCCTTGGTACGCAAAGTGCTGCTTTTCCAACCTCAAACCTTATGATACTTACAGAAGACGGTCAGGAACAATACTTAAGATCGACAGCTACAAAGCTAGAAGCCCTTGGTTTTGCAGGAGAAAACGGTTTCCTTCCGACAAATATAGCTGTAAAGTATACAGATAGGCCTGTTCTAAGAATTGCACCACTTAATTTTATTTCTACTAATAACTCTACTGGAAAGTTTAACATCGATATAGGTACTGATATTCTACCAGATTCATTGTTGGCTGGGCTACCATTCACAATAGATAGCATTAGAATTCAATTTAGTGGTAATACTTCAGGATTAGTAGATGCTTATGGGAGTTTATTAATACAGAACAAAACTTTTGATGTTTTGAGAGAAAAATCTACAAGCATCACTAAAACAACTCTTTTTATAAAATTCTTAGGTAATTGGATTGATCCAACCCCATTTTTGGGTGGTGAAATACCTGGTGGTTTTGGAGATTTTTTAGGTAGCGATACTACAATCAGTTACAACTTTTACACGAATACGAGAAAAGAAGTCCTAGTTTCTGCTGACTACAATACAGCCAATGAATTTCAGTCAGTAACATTTGCAGATGTAGGAGGTATTATAAGTGCGTCAAAAGATATTTCTTTAGACCATATTTTGAACCTTTATCCAAATCCTGCATCAGAATTTATTAGCATCCAAACTAAAGACTGGAAAGAAGGTATGTACTTCCTGGCCATATCTGACATGAGCGGTAGAGTCGTCTTTTTTGAAAATGCAAAATTAGATGCAAATAACACAAAACAAATATCTACTATCGGATTATCATCTGGTCAGTATGTTTTTACGGCAAGAGACAAGTTCAACCAAGCAGTTCGGTCCATCAAATTTATAGTTAAGTAATGTCATCTACTAGTTACAAAGATTTGTTTGACCTTTCGGGAAAGGTGGCTATCATCACGGGCTCGAGTAGAGGGATAGGTGAAAACATAGCTCGTGGATTGGCAGAATTTGGTGCAAAAGTGGTAATCACTGGAAGGAAACAAGAGAATATAGATCAAGTAGCAGTATCGATGACAAACGATGGATATGACATATTACCTGTGGCATGTCACGTCGGAAATGAAGATGACCTTAAAAATCTCTTAGAAAAAACCCTTGAAAAATATGGTGGTGTAGACATATTAATTAATAATGCTGCCACGAACCCTGTGTATTCACCCATCGAAGATATGAGTTCAGAACTTTTTGATAAAATGATGAATATCAACGTCAAAGCAGCGTTTACACTTTCGAATCTCTGTCTGAAAAGCATGAAAGAACGTGGGGGCGGATCAATAATTCATATCAGCTCGGTAGAAGGAATCAAACCAAGTCCGGGACTGAGTTTGTATAGTGTGAATAAAGCTGCATTGATCATGTTGTCAAAATCTCAGGCAAAAGAATGGGGCGTATACAAAGTCAGGTCAAATGTAATATGTCCTGGTCTCGTAAAAACAAAATTTAGCAGTGCACTTTGGTCAAATAAAGAAATTTTAGACCATTGGAGCGAAAACTTACCACTCCATAGAATGGCACAGCCAGAAGAGATGGTAGGCTTGGCGCTATTCCTTGCTTCTGGGGCATCGAGCTATTGTACAGGTGCAGCCTTTACTGCAGATGGTGGATATCTTATATCTTGATTGCATATATATAATTTATACAATGTACTACTTATACCAATAGTACGTACAAAATAGTCTAATAAACTTCCTCTTTTTCATTGATTCTTCTTCACAAAATATTTCCATAGCGAAGGCTGTGCAAATATTTTATGAATCGACTGAATAGAAAATCTATTTATTTATTTTGGACTATTTTATACATTCAATTGGTATTATAAATTTCGTAACAAAAATCTAACTTTATTTCAACTCCAGAAGTATTCTTGACAATATTACCATTTTTGTCCTTAGCATACCACTTAAAACATACTTCTGCATTTCCATTGTCCGTAATTTCTATGATGCCAAATTGTCCCTTCTCCCTACTATATCCTTGAGAATATGGCCCACCTTTATATGACCCAGGACGATCAAGAGCTGCTGCATGAAATACTTTGACAGGAGCTCCTCCGCCCTGTGCATAGTCACTATTTGTGCCGTCATCCATCGCAACCATATGTGCATCACCGCTTAAAATAAAAACCTGTATGTCGTGTTGTTTTATGAAATTTGCTATACGTTGTCTCTCTTCAGGATATCCTCCCCAGTTGTCGCTTTCTTGACATTTGTAATTGGGTCCCCCTGGGGCATTTATCCATGGATATGAACAAACCCAAGCCACTACTTTTCCTGCTTTTTTTGCATTCAACATCGCATTCAAAAACCATTGGAGATGTAATTCACTCCCGAAGTTTGTACCTACCTTAGTACGTTCACAATCCTTGTATTCAGGTCTAATTTTTTGAGATCGTATATCTGTCAATAAAAACACAACTCTTCCTACTTCAAAAGCCTGTGTGATGGGATCGTTTTGTTTATCAAATATTAATGGATAATGTGGCACATGGCTTCGATATGCAGCTATGGATTCCTTTTTGCATGGGTTAGATGCATCTGAATTATTTGGGCCAAAATCATGGTCATCCCAAATATATACCAAAGGTACTGTTTTGTATAAATCTGACTGTAAAGGAGAAATAAATACTGAATTATATGCTTGCTGAAATCTCTCTGTACAATTGGAATCAATGTTTTCATAATGAAGATCACCAACCTGTAGATAAAACAATGGGTTTTCATCCGATATTGTTTTATAAATTATACTATTAGAACCTGTTTCTGAACAACTACCAAACACAAACTTGAAAGATGATGGATGATTATCAAAGGTGGTAAAAAAAGCTGAAGCGATCAAAGCAGTAGCATTAGCAGAAAATATTTGGTAATTATATTTTATTCTCGGCCTTAGTTCTCTAAATTTTGTTTTTGAAAGAAAATCACTTGATTCTGATAATTTTGTCATTTTTGTAGCAATACTTTTTTTTGTATCTTGTTCTACAATTCTTATTCCAAACTCTTTAGTTTTGCTACCTTTGACTACAATAGTGACTTCTTCTGCGGTAACACTTCCTGAAAGACAGTATAAAAAACCATTATCTGAATCCTGCGATATATTAACTTTCTGAGGGGCACAACCTGCAATGATAATAATAAACATCATTGCTTTGATAACATTAAAATCAGCCATATTTATAACTTTTAAAAAATATTATAAAATGACAAAGGTAAACAGCTTAGATTAACAAATCACACAGTGCAATTGATTTGGGACGCAGTTAACACAAAATTAATCATAAAAATGATTCGTATTATTAGCATCTATTGAGATCACGTGAATCTATTTTTTCTCAACATCCGTATTATTACCTGCAATCACCTTTTCATTTAGTGTGGCGTTTGCAGTTGTAAATGTTAGCGTATGCACACCTTCATTCAATTTTTTGGTCCTAATTCTTTTGCGATAGTGGCCTTTATTCATAAATTCATTATCCGCAATAGTGTAAAAGATATTTTTATCGTCTTTCAAACGTAATAATACATGAGTGGCGCTCTCTAGATAAAAATGTATATCCACCATATCTGTTCCCGGTATAGGAATCACTTCCAATACTTTAGTTTTATCTGGCGTACGAGTTTTAAGTATATTTGTTGCGTTTTCGGATGACACCATTTGGCCAGTCTCAGGATCACATGGATCAATGGACGCTATAAAGACGGAATTTGGCATAGTTTCAAACCCCACGCCAAGCAAAATGGATTGCCCAGCCACGAAACCTACTATACTTTGATTGTCAATAGTACTAAGTGCCGTCACTTCTTCAACTGCTGAATAGACATTTGAGTAAAGCGTACTGTCACCCAAGGCCAAATTTATGTTCTCACATTCATTGACCAATAAGTTAAGACCTCGACATTCACAATTATTGTCAAATCGGTCGTCTACTGTTGATTCATCATTATCATCACAAATAGTACCTTGTAAAGGGCATTTTATTGCTTTAAAAGCAATCTTTCCTATACCTCTGCACGAGTCTGTGCCATCATTAGAAGTTATTAAAACATACCTTGCAAAAATACCAGCAAAATTAGGTCCAATAAAACCACCATAATTAGGTTCGCCAGATGCAAGCGGCCAGTTATAATCACCAAGATTTGACCAAGACAAGCTATCTTCAGAATAATCTATAGAAACGGATTGAAATCCTTTATCTGTCTCATTTTGTACATTGTAATTCCAGACGTGTGCATTGATTAGTTGGTGTCTCTCGCCTAGGTCGTATTTTATCCAATGACTTGTATCTCGATTCGGGTTTGG
>JBBRJL010000043.1:0-10463 GCA_038219375.1 Chitinophagales bacterium
AATATCTTGCTGTTCTAAAACTCATTAAAACATTGAAGTTATGAACAGGAAGTCAACTTACATCTTTCTTTTAGGTATTATTTGCATGACGCAACTTGCTTTTGGAATAGACAAACCATTGTCAAAAACCAAAAATAATAGTACAAGCAAGCAGCAGCTATTCAAATCAGATTGCACACGTCCTACCGCTCAATACGAAATGAGCGTAAACAATATACGTGCTAGAATCCTCAATGGTGGGGACTTATTTTCAGCGGCTGCCTACATAACATCAGCAATCTCTCCAGGACAATTGCCTGTATCTGCCATCTATGCCGCAGGCGTGTGGATAGGTGGCACTGATAGATCAGGCAATTTAAAAGTATCAGCCGTCACCTATCGAACTGGAGGTTTTGACTATTCTGCAGGTCCACTCGATGTGAATGGTACAACAGATAAAGAATATTGCGACGATTGGGACAAAATATTTTCTGTCAAAGGTAGAAATATAGAAAACCACATCAAAACTTGGCAAAAATCGCAGCCTAATGGTAATTTTGATTGTAATAAGATTCCAGATGATGTAAAATATTGGCCTGCCCAAGGAAATCCATATTTTGCTAAAAAATATGGCTTCGAATTACCGAATCAGTCTCTTGCAGCTTTTTGGGATATGAATGGTGACGGAAGATACAATCCATGCGAAGGTGACTACCCGATCTTAGAGGACAGAAATTGTATCAATGCATATCATGAAGGCATAAAAATACCTGCTGAAATCAATTTTTTCATCTTCAATGATGCTGGTAGGGCCCACACTTTGAGTGGTCCGCCTCAAATGCAGATGGAAGTTCAGGTAAATGCTTTTGCCTACGAAAATGGTGACGAACTCAATGATATGACATTCTACCAATACAAACTTATCAACAGAGCACCTGAAGACCTTATAGATTGTTATTTTAGTTTTTGGATAGACCCTGATTTGGGTTGTTACCAAGATGATTACATTGGTTATGATCCCATTACAGATATGGCCTATGTCTACAATCAAGATGCAGTAGATGGTTCTAATGGAGCATCTTGTGAAGGTGTCAATTCATATGGCTATGATATTCCAATTGTAGGATTTGATTACATCCGTGGTCCGCTTGGTTCCAAGATATTCAAAAGAGATAATAGTGGAAACCTCTTATATAATAACCAAGGGGATAAAATATTGATAGATCCTATACCCGGTAGTGGACTTCAAGATACACTCGTAGAGCTCGGCATCACTTCATTTACCTATATGGAAAACTGTTTAATAGGTGCTCCCGCTCCATCTAGTTGTGACCCGAAACGGGGCGAGGAAGTTGGATTTTACAATTTTATGCGAGGTAGGCTAGCTGATGGTGCTCCGTTTATAAATAGTGTCACAAATGACACCACTTATCATGTATTCGATGGTGATCCTAATGACCCTACAGCTTGGTCTATGTGTACTGCCAATCTACCATTCGGAGATAGGAGAATGCTTATGTCTACAGGGCCTATGTTGATGCAATCTGGATCAGTAAATCAACTTACTATCTCCATAATTACAGCATTTGATATCAAACATCCATGTCCTGACATAAGTAAATTGAGGTATGCAAACACTTTGGCCCAAAATCTTTTTGATAATTGTTTTGAAACATTTATTGTTGGGCCAGATGCACCAGATGTCTTAGGATCCGAAAATGATAAAGAGATCGTATTACAACTTACCAATGACTCACTGTCAAATAACTTTGAAGAAAAATATACAGAGAAAATAGTAACTGTTTCTGACCAGTACGATCAGTTTTACAAATTCGAAGGATATAAAATCTTTCAATTAGTAAATGCCAATGTGACCAAACAACAGCTGAATAATACTTCATTGGCTAGGCTTGTAGCGCAATCTGACAACCAAAACAACATCACAGAAATATTTAATTGGAAAAACATTGTCAATCCTGACCAGAATGCTACGGAAGACTACATATGGGTAACAGAACTAAAAGTCTTAGGGTCAAATACTGGTATTGAATCATCGTATTCATTTACGGAAGACCAATTTGCTACGGGTGAAAAAACCATCATAAATGGTAGAAACTATCATTTTATGGTAGTCGCATACGCACACAATAACTGGAAACCCTTTGATCTCAATGATAACACTGGTCAAAAAACTTCCTATTTAGAAAGTTTTAAAAATATTAAAACTTACACTTTTGCACCAAAACTAGACATTTCCAAAGAAAAACAACAACTCAAAGTCACGCGAATATCGGGTGAAGGCAATCCTAAGGTATTTCTCGAGCTAGCGCCTGGTATGTACGATAAGATGTTGCGCAATGATTTTGATGGCAAAATTACCTATATTACAGGATATGGTCCACTACAAGGGAAGGTCATTGATGAATCAAAATTACAAAACAAAGTATATCGCCTTGAGATCACAGGTGATTTTAATAACCAAAGGTCTACGTGCGCATATGAAGACGATGCTGTCTGGAAACTCACCGATATCTCTGATAATGTTGTGATCCTAGAAGATAAATCGCTCACTGAAATCAAAGAATATGTAGTAGAAGAATTGGGCTTTGCTATTACAGTCAATCAACACACCGAGCCTGGAACCCAAATTTATGACCAAAATGGTGGCGTAGGACAAAAAGTCGAATATGCCGACCCAAATACATCTCAATGGTTTTCAGCAGTTACGCATGAACAGAACATCAGTAATAGCCCAAACAATTTTCTTAATTTTGTTTCCAAAAGACCACAGGATCCAAATCTTGAATTGTCAACTTTGGGAACGGGTTATTTTGTACCTTTTATTTCCACCAGATATGAACCGGCATCATCATTTTATTTAAGTCCCGCTGCAAGAGAACTTATGGGTTTCATGCTAACTTCTGTCAGTAGTTTGAGATATCGAGATCTCAACAATGTAGATATCGTCATGACCAGCGACAAAACTAAGTGGAGTAAGTGTATGGTGATAGAAAGTACCGCGCCAGATTTAGTATCCAGTGGTACCTTGGGGGATAGAAAAAACTTTGAGTTGAGAAATAGCCCATCCATTGACCAGAATGGAAATCCTCTTAATGACGGAACATCGGGATTTAGTTACTTCCCTGGTTATGCCGTAGATGTAGAGACAGGTAAAAGGTTAAATATTTTTTTTGGTGAGAGCAGTCTTTATACAGATACTTTAATCAATATAAATGGCACTTTAACAAACCTGAAAAGCCTGCTCAAAGATGAAGTTGCACTTGGAGGAGATATGATCTTTAACCCTTCTTCACAGCTTGTGATAGAGGATTTAGTTATAAGAGATCCTATTACAAATGAGATTATTACTTTCTTTAATCCTAGAGCGACTGTAGCAGGTGGACAACATTACATTTATGTCACACGACAAGAATATGATGGGTGTGGATTGATGTCATCTAGACTAAACCGAACGGCAAACGGAGCGACAGCAAGTAATTTAAATAGAGGTAAGGTTGGAGCGGCTATCACCTGGACATCATTTCCGATACTTGCAAATAATACGAAATTATTACCACTCAGCGAAGGGCTCATCCCTAATGATGTCATAGTAAAACTGCGCGTAGACAATCCTTACGGAGAAAGCAGAAAATACAATATAGATCGAGAACGCGAATGCGAGACGGTTGGTGATCATCCTGTCTATGAGTTTGGATTTGACAATTTCACATCTTTTGTATCCTCAGTAAACGGTCTTGAAAGCGTATTTTTATCTCCAAATCCCGCGAATCTCCTACAGGCGGAAATAGCGCTTAAGCTTTATAATCTCCCCATAGAATCAACAGTTAGCATCATAGATATCAATGGTAATTTGGTCAAAAAATTCTTACCATTAGAGGGTACTACAGAAAGTTTGTCTGGTCCGGGAGTCACGGAGACAAGCTATAATATTGGTTCAAATTTGCTGAGACAGGGATTGAATTTTGTTTGTATCATAGATAACAAGACAGGAAATATCAAAACATTGAAGTGGATGGTTTTGTAATGAAGAATGTCGTAAAACCTAAATTACATTACACTTTAAATAAAAGCAAATGAATAAGATCTCGTGTATATCCATGATTCTAGGAATGTGCTGTATACTTCCCATGGTTTTTGGAATTCATAAACCATCTGTATCTCACATCAAAAAGGATAGTAAAATCCAATCGAGTGCGCTATCAGATTGCACACGTCCCACCGCCACTTATGATATGAATGTAAATAATGTAAGGGCAAGGCTTCATAACGGTGGGAGTTTATTTGAAGCAGGACAATACATTACGCAAAATAATTCGTCAGGAACATCAAATGTTGCCGCAATTTATGCCGCAGGAATATGGCTAGGTGGTGTAGATAGAGCAGGAAATGTCAGATTGTCAGCTTCAGATTACAAACAATCAGGTTCAGATTTTTTTTCTGGCCCTCTAGATTACAATGGTGTAACCGATAAGCAGTATTGTGATGATTGGGATAAAATATTTACTGTAAAGGGCAAAAACATAGAAGACCATATCGCTGCTTGGAATAAGGCTAAGCAAAATAATGTACCCTTTGACTGTACCAAAATCCCTGAAGATGTCAGATATTGGCCAGCCCAAGGCAATCCGTATTGGGATGAAAAATATCTATGGCAATTGCCAGGTCAAGCTTTAGCAGAATATTGGGATGAAAATAATGACGGCAAGTATGATCCATGTAAAGGGGACTATCCTATTATCCTGAGAAGTGGGTGTGAAGTTGGATATCATGAAAGTCCGTATCTTCCATCTGAAATAAATTTTTTCATCTTTAATGACAATGGTGGACCACAAACCTTGTCAGGAACGAGTAAAACCCAGATGGAAGTGCAAGTAAGCGCCTTTGCTTATCATACTAAAGACGAGATCAATGACATGACTTTTTATCAATACAAGCTAATCAATAAGGCGACAGAAGATTTACTAGATTTCTATTTCAGTTTTTGGGTGGACCCCGATCTTGGGTGTCATAAGGACGATTACTTTGGGTACGACAAAACTATGGACATCGCCTTTATTTATAATCAAGATGCTGTGGATGGCGATGGATCAGATTGTGATGGTATCAAAGCCTATCCGGAAAACATACCTATGATAGGTCTCAGTTTTTTGCACAAGCCATTTGGACCTAAGGTTTTTAAAAGAGATGCCAATG
Source organism: Chitinophagales bacterium (assembly GCA_038219375.1). Taxonomy (GTDB): domain Bacteria; phylum Bacteroidota; class Bacteroidia; order Chitinophagales; family Saprospiraceae; genus OLB9. Next base: position 5,194 of record JBBRJL010000043.1, read on the forward strand.
GCAAATTTATATACGATCAATTTGGACAGAAGATTATGGTCGATCCAGAACCTAATACGGGTCAGCAGGATACAATAGTTGAAATTGGTATTTCGTCGTTCACCTATACTGATAATTGCTCTGTTGGGCAATGGCACGTGGGATGTCCACCTCAAAGAGGCAGAGAGGATGGATTTTTTAATATAATGCGAGGATATTGGGCAAATGGAACACCAACGACATTCGGTGGATCAGGTTATAATCCAGGATCTACTGATACGTTATCACATGTATTTAGTGGTGCTCCAAATGACCCTAATGAATGGTCTATGTGTACAGCAAATCTACCCTATTTCGATGGGAAATTTAATATATCTACTGGTCCATTATTGCTACAACCCGGAGCTACCAACCTAGTCACGCTCAATATTTTTTCTGTTTTTGATATAGCACTGCCATGTCCTGACCTTACTAAAATGCGATACATTAATGGTGCTACAAAACTATTTTTGGGAAACTGTTTTAATGAACCGTTAGAAGGTCCCTATGCTCCAGAAATAAATTGCGTAGAAAAAAACAAGGAACTGATGTTGATTCTAAAAAACAATAGAGAAACTTCCAATAATTATGATGAGTCTTTCGTAGAGGGTAATTCTTATTTACCTCCAGGAGTTGATGAGTTCTACAGATTTGAAGGGTATAAAATTTATCAGCTGAGAGACGAATTTGTAAATGCTAAACAGCATGACGATCCGACATTAGCGAGACTAGTAGCACAGACAGATATAAAAAATAATGTAACAGATATTTATAATTGGTTTGCCGAAGAAAATCCAGATACATCACCCAACGCTTATCCATACGTATGGAAGCCAAAACTTATGTTACAGGGAGAAAACCTTGGGCTAAAACACACATTTACTATTACAGAAGATCAATTTGCCACAGATGACAAAACCCTTGTTAATGGTAAAAAATATCATTTCAGAGCTGTTGCATATGCACACAATGATTGGAGACCATATAATACGGTCGATAACTATGGACAAAGACAATCATACATAGAAAGCAGATTTAATCGTGAATTTTATACATTTATTCCTAGGGAAAATTATAATCAAATCGATGCCCAACTAAAAGTCACACGTATATCAGGTGAAGGCAATCCTAATGTTTTTCTTGAGTTGGATCCAGATATGTATGACAAAATTTTGGATAATGATTTTGATGGAAGAATAATCTATCGTACTGGATTTGGTCCACTGAAGGGGAAAATTCTCGACCCAGCAAAACTAAAAGACAATAAGTACCGACTTGAAATTACAGGAATTTTTAATTACTCCAGACCAATTTGTGCTTACAGAGATGATGCCTTATGGACACTCACTAATATCTCTAATAATACCATCATTTTAAAAGACAAACCATTATTTTACATCAAAGAATATGTGGTAGACGAACTAGGATTTACAATTACTGTAGACAATCGTCCTGAACCAGGTATTCAGAAATCTGGAAATAATGGTGGCATTGGTTCAAAATTGGATTATCGTAATCCTAACGGTCCTGAGTGGTTTTCCGCAGTAGCTAATGGAGGAAAAATCCATGAAAACGTATATGATTTTATAAATCCTGTAGGCAATCCAACTCAAGATCCTAACAACAAACTATCAAAGCTTGGTGATGGATATTTTATACCATTTATGTCGAGCAAATATTATGGTATGCCGTTTTTCTTAAGTCCATCAGCAAGGGAATTGGTGTCGATAATGTCAGGATTCGCACTAAATAGTTTAAGGCTTCGTGATCTAAACAATGTAGATATCGTCATGACGAGCGACAAGTCGAAATGGAGTAAGTGTATCGTTGTGGAAAGTACTTCACCTGAGTTAGTAGCAGAAGGTACTATTGGAAATAGAAAAAACTTTGAGTTAAGGAGTTCACCGTCAATAGATAAAAATGGTAATTCCCTTGATGATGGCACAATAGGATTTAGCTATTTCCCGGGGTATGCCGTGGATGTGGAAACAGGAAAAAGATTGAATATCTTTTTTGGCGAAAGCAGCCTTTACAGAGATACCCTTATAAATATTAAAGGTACTCAAGTAAACATGAAAAGTGTTCTGAAAGATGGTATTGCATTAGGTGGTGATATGATTTTTAATCCTTCTTCTCAGTTGTATATTGACGACTTAGTTATAAAAGATCCTGTAACCGACGAAATTATAACAATAATAGATCCAAAGGGAATCGTAGCTGGTGGTCAACACTATATTTATGTCACTCGCCAAGAATATGATGGCTGTGCTTCATTTGCCACAAAAATGATGCGGGGTGAGGATGGCAGTATTCCTAGAAGTTTAGATAGAGCAAAAGTTGGTACTGCTATTACATGGACTTCATTCCCAATACTGCCTAAAGATACTCGGTTATTGCCGCTCAGCGAAGGACTCATTCCAAATGATGTCATCGTAAAGCTCCGAGTAGACAATCCTTACGGAGAAAGTAGAAAATACAATATCGAACGAGAAAGAGAATGTGAAACAGATGGCGATAATCCGATTTATGAGTTTAGATTTGACACCATTGGATTATTTGTCAAGGCTGAAGGAGAGCTTGAAAAAGTATTTTTGGTCCCGAATCCTGCTAGTTTAAGTCAAGCTGAATTAGAATTAAGAATATTTAATCTTCCACATGATGCCAACGTCAGTATTCTAAATATTAGTGGTAATATTATTAAAACATTCTTACCCGCAGAAGGTACATATACGAATTTGTCAGGACCAGGAGTTACAGAAGCAAGATATAATGTAGATAGTGCACGATTGAGTCAAGGTTTATATTTTGTCTATATCATAAATAATAAGACAGGAGAAGCCAAGACCCTAAAGTGGTTATTATTATAGCAATACCAATAGTACATACAAAATAGGATACTCCTAAAAAAAGAAAGGCGATAAATCTGATGATTTACCGCCTTTCTTTTTATTATGTGATGGCTAAAATGAAAAAAAATTATGGAAATACGCCCAAAGTCATATAGTCGCCTGCCACTTTATTGAGTGCGCAGATAAATGCGGCATCTCTAAGATTGTCAACCTTAGGATAGGAATGATAGACTTCCATGATCTGATGGTAAGAGTTGATCATGGTCTCTTCAAGACCTGAACGTACTAAATCCACTTCTTCTGCTCCACGAGTGATGAATTGTTTTTCTTTTTCGCTAATAGATTTACCAGTAAGATTTTCAAATGTTGATACAATGTTTAAATAAGTATTGTGGTTAAATCTCTTATCCATTCGTCCAAACCTCATGTGAGAAAGGTTCTTCAACCATTCGAAGTATGATACTGTCACACCGCCCGCATTACAATACATATCAGGAATGATGATACCACCATTTTTGATAATGATATCAGCCGCTTCTGCCGTAATTGGTCCATTAGCTGCTTCAGCGATGACTTTTGCTTTGACCTTGTTGGCATTGTCTTCTGTAATTACTGATTCTAATGCTGCCGGTACCAAAATATCACATTCTATACCTACCCAATCTCCTCTTTCATTCATGGTAACGGTACCAGGCATACCTAAGATGGTGCCATTTGCTTTTCTATAATCCAAAGCCGCTTGCATATCGATGCCTTTCTCACTATAGACAGTACCTTCCATTTCAGACAAACCAATGATTTTTACATCACCTTCTTGCTGAGATATCAGTCCTGTGTACGAACCCACATTCCCCATACCTTGGATCACCATGGTCTTTCCAGCAATACCTTTGGTTGCGCCTATTCGCTGCAATTGTGACTCATCGTTATAAACTTCTCTGATAGCATAATATACCCCTCTTCCTGTCGCTTCAGTACGACCGCTGATACCATTCTGACGTACTGGCTTACCTGTGACACAACCTGCTGCATCTATTTCGCCACCTTTGAATGTTTGGTAAGTATCTAGAATCCACGCCATCTCCCTTTCGCCCGTACCATAATCTGGTGCAGGAACATCGATACTCGGTCCTATGAAGTTCTTACGGATCAACTCTACGGTGTACCTTCTTGTGATTCGTTCCAGTTCTTCAGCAGAATACGCTCTAGGACTTATTTTTACCCCTCCTTTGGCACCACCGAAAGGAACATCAACGATAGCACACTTGTAAGTCATCAACGCAGCGAGCGCCATGACTTCCTCCTGATCTACTAGATGACTGAACCTGATACCACCTTTAGTAGGTAGCCTGTGGTGTGAGTGCTGCACCCTATATGCTTCTATCACCTGATATGAATCGCCTATTTTCACAGGGAAATTCATTTGGTAGATAGCATTACATACTTTGATTTGGGATAACAATCCAGGATGAATGTCCGTATGTGCGGCAGCCCGATCGAAGTTGCTCTGCACACTCTCAAAAAATTTTGCTTGTTTACTGCTCATTTTTAATTTGATTTTCTAATTTGGTTAGTTTACGATCTAATCGATATAATAAAATGGTTATTCCTATAAAAATGACTGCAATCACCGTGACTACAGAATATATTTTGCCCGTACTTCTGAGAAAATCCAATGAATTCCCTTGAGCCATTAATGGCAAAATTCCATACAGACTAATAAAAGTCAAAGATAAAAACTTCTTCATAAATATTTCTTTATTGGTTTTTCAATAATATTTTTTCTTTCAATTTTTCATACCTGATTAATAATTGTGACATCCACGTACCAAGTAACGCTAAAGCTATAATCGAAGGATAAAAAAATAACCTCAGGGTATTGTCTAGGTCATCTCCTCCCAATGCAGGATTTCCACCATTACCAGGATGAAGACTGTCTGTCATACGGGGAATTATAAAAACTAAAGGTATCAATGCGACAAATGCAAAAATACTATATGAAGCGGAGAGTTTTGCCCTACGGTCGTGGTCTGATGACGATCCTCTCAGGACTAAGTAGGCGAGATATATCAACATGGCTATGGCAGTCATATTGAGTTTCACATCCGATGTCCAGAAAGTATCCCAAGTAAATTTGGCCCAAATCGATCCGGTAATCAAACCAAAGACACCATACATAATCCCTATTTTATTGAATGCAGCAGATTTTATATCATGAACCATGTCACCTGTGTTTAGAAATCTAACCGCATGATAAACACCCGCAATAAGTAGTATGAACATGGCAAACCACAACGCAATATGAAAAAATGTATTTCTAATAGTCTCGTTCAAAATATTACGGTATGGAAATTTGATGCCTTTCACCTCACTAAACTGCCCTATCGCTGACGACATCCAAGC
>JBBRJL010000044.1:0-10453 GCA_038219375.1 Chitinophagales bacterium
CAATTATCCACATTTGACTTTGGAACAGATTCAATCTTGTTTTGAATATACTGCTAATTTAATAGCAGATGAACAAACTGTCGAGTTTGCATGATACTTTTTGATGAAAATATTGAAGAGTACTGGATTCAACTTTCTAAAAAGTCAAATATCGAATATATATCTATCAGAGAGACTACATTTGGTATTTCTGACGAGGAAGTCATTTTAGTGGCTTTTAAAAACAAGGCATTACTTGTTACCGAAGATAAAGACTTCGGAAATCTTGTGTTTTCATATGGCTACCATAATGTATCAGTTTTACTTATTAGATACGACAAACCGTTTTACCAGCAGATAGAAAGTGTCTTTATGGATATAATTACGAATTATAATCCTTTGGACGATCCCAAGTTTATGGTGTTATCAAGTAAAAAACTAAGAATACGAAAATTGTAGTTTTTCAAGTATCTTATTGAATACGATATTATGCCCTAATGGCCTTGTCAATCTCTGATTTCAAGATACTTATATGTTGCAATCGAAGATTACAACGCCAATAAATTACCATCTCTGATTGCAAGAAACTTATATGTTGCAATCGAAGATTACAACGCCAATAAAAAATAATATACCAAATGATCTCACATTCTCTACCCCAATATCTCAGGTGACGAATGGAAAGATGTCAAGGATTGTGTTGATTGTGGGAAGATAGAGTACTTTGATACGATATTATTCCTGATGTCATTGTAACGTATGACTGCAAAATATTAATAAACTTTAAAATATAATTTAATACTTAAAATTGAATGAAAGAATGAGTGATCGCAAGGTAATAAATCTTTTTAAAGAGAAGTATAATCTAAATATATCGTTTGAGCCAACAGTTAAAAGTGATGATTATGAACAATATTTAGTAGAAGAATTGCACTCGAAGGTAGTATTAAGCGACAAGGTTGCACCTTCAGTAATTGAAGAGTTAAAAAAAGTAATTAGCCGAGGGACTACATCGCCTACGATGTATAACTTTTTGTATGTTTCATACATAAAAAATGGCAACAAAAAAGAAGCAGATCAGATACTAAAAGATACACTGAAGATGTTTCCAGACTATTTTTTTGCTAAGACACAAGTGTTAACGAATGATATTTTGGATGGTAAATTAGATGATGTTAAATTAATATTGGGAGAGGATGTAAGCATTAAGGACTTATTTCCCCAAAATGTTTATCATGTTAGTGAGATATTTACTTTTTATCAAACCAAATTTAACTTAGCTGTAGCTGATAAGAATTTAAGTAGTGCAAAAAACAACTTAAGAACTTTGTGGGATCTCGGTGAAAAGTATGCTTACCGAATCAAAAAATTTGTAAAACTATACAATAGCTTAGAATTTGAGTCCATTAAACGTTTTGAGCATACCTATATGGAAGCCAACTTTGTCGAAATTGAAAATATAAAGCTTGCTCCTGATGTTGATTTAGTTCTATTTAAAAAAATAACAAATACAGATTTTTGTAGAAAAGACATAGAAGATATTTTAAATGGGCCATTAGATGTGCTACTACCCAAATTAGTAAATATAAGTGAGTTTTGTTTACTCTGTTTCGATGAATTGGATTATGAAGATTCAGCTATCTTTATAAATGCGTTTGGGTTTTTAAGTATCTATAAATTTGAACCGGCTTACCCATTATTTTTAAAATACCTTTCTAAAGAAAATGACTTTATTGAATTTTGGCTCGAAGATTCTTTTGAATGGGTAGGTTATATCGCTTATCAATTTGGGCTTATAGATCATCGCCCTTTGATAGAGTTTTTACAAAAACAACATGTAAATGATGATGTCAGGGCTCAAGTTGGAGAAGCATTAGTACAATTAGCATTGCGAAATCCATCCTGTAGAGAGGACGTTATTGATGCATTTAGGAAAGTGTTGCAGTTCAATTTGGATAATATTGAAGACAAAAAATCTGTAGCGACTTATTTTTTGATGTTTTTTATTTCAGACCTTTTATTATTGAATGAACGCTCATTGGTCGAAATGGCCAAACCATTCTTTGATCACAATTTGATAGATTTAACATTTAATGGAGATTATGAGAACCACTTAAATGAATTGAAGAAATGGGAATATAAGTATGCTTTCAAACACCAGCCTCAAGATATTTATGAGTATTTTGGTCGTGATTTTGAAATTCGAAATGAGTCTAAGCCACTTTCAGAAGTCGAAAGAAAAGATTTTGTAGAAAGTGTAAACCCATCAGATCCTTTTGAACGTTTTATGAAAGATAGTTTTATTTCCAGTGTTATGGAAGTTTCAGACATTTATGATAGAAAATACGGCGATTCCTTTGATGATTATGACGAACATTTTGAAGGTGATGACTTATTAAAAAATATAACAAGAAATGAGTTGAAATTAGTTCACAACAAGTTGACTACTGATAAAAAAATTGGACGAAATGATCCATGTCCGTGTGGTAGCGGCAAAAAATTTAAGAAATGTTGTATTAATAAAGAGATATTTAGATAGAAATGAGGTGGGCATATTGTTAATATATTTGTGACACCATCATTGATGTTATCAACTACCCTATTAGACTAGCAAACTTGTTTGCAAGCACATAATTGAATACAATATATGCAGAATAATACAATAACGCCCAAACCATTGATAATAAGCCCAAACGAAATACTGGGTATAAAACCTGAAACGATCATCCGATATACATTTTATACAATAAAAATACCTTCAAAATAAGATGTCTTACCTACCTATTGATATAGAAGACATGGTTTCTTTTTCTGCACAGACACCTATCATTGACGTCAGATCTCCAGCAGAGTATGCTCATGCAAGGATTCCTGGCGCTATCAATTTACCCTTATTTACAGATGAAGAGAGGGCAGTAGTAGGGACCGCTTACAAACAAGAAAGTAGAGAGGTGGCAATAAAACTAGGTCTCGATTATTTTGGACCTAAGATGAGAAAGATGGTGGAAGATGTCGAATCAATATGTAAAAAACACCATCTCGAAAAAACAATCATGATACATTGCTGGCGAGGAGGTATGCGTAGTGGTGCCGTTGCTTGGTTGTTGGATTTATACGGATTTAAAGTTTATGTAATTAATGGAGGCTATAAGACATTCAGAAAATGGGGTTTGGAGCAATTTGGTAAAATTAATGATATCAAAGTCATAGGTGGCTATACAGGGTCTGGCAAAACATTCTTATTGCACGAACTGGAAAATCAGGGTGAGGTCGTCATAAATTTGGAGGGACTGGCATCACACAAAGGATCCGCATTTGGGAATATTGGGTTACCAGATCAGCCTTCTCAAGAGATGTTTGAAAATATGCTAGCTATTGAATTATATCAAAAGACAACATTTAAGAAACCGATTTGGGTAGAGGACGAAAGTCAGCGAATAGGAGCTATAAATGTTCCGAGTGATTTTTACCAAAAAATGTCCACTGCGCCTTCTTTTTTTCTGGAAATTCCTTTTGAAGAGCGCTTGGATTTTATTGTGCAGGAGTATGGGGTGCATGACAAACAAAAATTAATCGACACTATCTTGCGTATTCAGAAAAGATTGGGTGGTCTGGAAACAAAAAATGCCGTCAATTATATGAATGAAGATAACATAAGAGAATCATTTCGGATACTTTTAAAATATTATGACAGGTTTTATCTCAAAAGTCTGAAGAAAAAAAATGATTTGTACAGACAGGTCACGTACATCCAATGTGAGCGTGTCGGCGCAAAGGAAATAGTAGGAAAATTAATGGACATAACACTGTAACAAAACAAATAAATGCAAGATATAAAACTTACCCAATACTCTCATGGTGCAGGATGTGGATGCAAGATCGCACCCAATATTCTTGAAGAAATTTTACAAAGTAATCTAGCTATGCCTGACAATAGAAATCTAATAGTAGGCAATCACAGTAAAGATGATGCAGCTGTCTATGATTTGGGTACAGGTCAGGCACTAATAAGTACTACAGATTTTTTTATGCCGATAGTGGATGATCCTTACAATTTTGGAAGAATAGCATCAGCCAATGCCATCAGTGATGTGTATGCCATGGGTGGGAAACCCATATTGGCAATAGCAATATTGGGCTGGCCTATCAATAAGTTAGCTCCAGAAATAGCGCGAAGGGTAATAGAGGGCAGTAGGAGTATCTGTCTCGAAGCCGGTATACCATTAGCAGGAGGACATAGTATTGATGCACAAGAACCTATTTTTGGCTTGGCAGTGAATGGATTGGTAGATGTCCAGCATATCAAACAAAACAATCAAGCTAAAGCAGATGATCTTCTCTTTCTGACCAAACCAATTGGGGTGGGCGTACTAACCACAGCGGAAAAAAAAGGGCTGATAAATGATGATATGAAGACTTTAGCAGCAGAGCAAATGATGCAACTAAATAGGGTAGGCGAAGCTTTGGGGAAAATCAATGGTGTAAGTTCAATGACTGACGTAACTGGTTTTGGTTTGTTGGGACACCTCACTGAGATGTGTGAAGGAAGTGGAGTGAGTGCCGAAATATACATGGAGAGGATACCTTTGATAACTCCCATGCTATATGATCTGATAAGACAAAATGCAGTACCTGGTGGAACAGGCAGGAATCTGAAAGCTTATGGTCATCATATAAAAGTGTCAGATGTTTTGGATGAAAATATGACATTAAGTATTCTAGCTGATCCGCAGACGAGTGGTGGATTACTGATAGCGGTAAATCAGAAATCTGTAGATGAAGTGGTATTGATTTTGAAAGAATTCGAATTGGAAAACTTTATTCAACCCATTGGCAAATTAAAGGTGCTACAGCATCCGTTAATTTTTGTCAAAGAAAATAATTAATTTTGAGTCCACTCCGAAAAGTAAATTTAACACTAAAGTTAAAAGATAAAGATTTGTACTGGATTGATAATCAATATATTCCCCTTAAGCGGCAGGGGGTCGGTAAAAGGTAAAAACAGTTGATAATCAAACAATTGGTGTTTTCGGAGTAGACTCAATTTTGGAAACTATTTAGGTGTTTTTTTAAAAATGTTATGTAATAATTTATTATAATGAACATAGAGAAAATAGAAACGTATAAAAAAGTCTTAACATTACTTGAATCCAAAGATATTCATGTATCGGATAGTGACTTTGATAGACCTTGGGGTGGTTTTTTTGTTATAGACTCAATAGATACCAATAAGTTTATTGACCAGTTTTATCCAGAATCAGCTGCTGAACTCACAGCCACCACATTGCCCTTGAGCCCGAAGATATTGTGTGTTGCACCAAGTCAGCGATTATCATGGCAGTATCACCACAGACGATCAGAATTGTGGAAACTCATAGAAGGTAATGCCGCATACAAAAGGAGTGATACTGATGAAGAAGGTAACGTTAGTATCATGGAACTTAATAAAACAATCACACTCCTCCAAGGTGAGAGACATCGACTCATAGGTCTCAAGGAGTGGGGCATCATAGCGGAAATCTGGCAGCATACAGACGTCGACAATCCATCCAATGAGGATGACATCATACGTCTTCAAGACGATTTTGGAAGATAGCCTTAGTGGTCTTGCAAACTTGTTTGCAAGCAAAGTAGTAATGTTGCAAACTTGTTTGCAGCTCCAATAAAAAAGGTTCAACTCCGATGAAAAAAGGAAATATTTTTATAGAAAATGAAGACAGAATACAAACAAAGATTACCGCATATTCAGCCAATAGGCGCTGCTTTTTTTGTCACATTTAGTCTTTTTGGTTGTATACCAAAGAGAATACTGCAAGAACTCAAAGAGAAATACAAAAAAGAGATTGCTAAAGCAAATCTGGTAATCGACCGTCACAATAGAAATTTAGAGATATTTAATATCAGAAAACAGTATTTGTTTGAGTACGACCAAGTTCTTCATTCAATAGTCAATGGCCCAGATTTTTTAAAGAATGATCATTTGAAGGATATCATTAAAGATGAACTCTTTAGATATGATGGACATTTATATGACTTAATTTGCTTTTGTATTATGTTCAATCATGCACATATCTTGATCGATACATCATTCCAAATGTCTGAAATAACAAATGAGGAAGAGTTGAATATGAAATATATACCCTTAGATCAGGTGATGAAAAAAATTAAAGGACCTACAGCAATGTATTGTAATAAGGCATTGAGTCGAAATGGACAGTTTTGGGAGCGAGAGAGTTTTGATATTTATATTCGTAATGAAAAAATGTTGAACAAAATCGTTTCCTACATCCTTCAAAATCCTGTAAAAGCAGGTATGGTAAAGGAGTGGGACAAATATTCTTATAGTTATTTAAAGTCTTGACAGCCTTAATGGACTTGCAAACTTGTTTGCAAGCAAAGGAGTAATGTTGCAAACGAGTTTGCAGCTCCAATAAAAGGGCAACTCCGATGAAAAATTTACAATCCGCTTGCAGTAATTATTTAATTAGTTAATAATTCCAAATATGAACAAATATATAGCCATCATGGCAGGAGGTGTAGGAAGCAGATTTTGGCCTTCAAGCACTAACGAACGACCAAAACAGTTTCTAGATATCCTCGGGGTAGGGAAGTCACTCATCAGAATGACCTTTGAGCGTGCGCTGAGATTAGTGCCAGTGCACCATATTTATATTGTGACCAATAAGAAGTATAAGGCATTGGTGATAGAACATCTTCCCGAGCTTCCGCATGAGAATATCCTCTGCGAACCAAGTATGAACAATACGGCACCCTGCATCGCTTACACGGCATTGCGTATTAATTCTATCGATCCAAGCGCTGTCTTTGCAGTGCTACCATCAGACCACGTCATCCTGAAAGAAGACGAATATGTGCTAAAGCTCAAACAAGCATTTGATTTTGCCGATGCCCACGAAGCTATAGTAACCCTTGGTATCCAGCCTACTAGACCTGATACAGGATACGGATACATAAATTATCAAAAGGAGGTCGATAGCGATGAAGGCATTTATAAAGTCATATCCTTTGAAGAGAAGCCCGATAGCACTACTGCTCAAGTATATATCGACTCAGGGGATTACTTGTGGAATGCAGGTATGTTTGTATGGAGTGTGCCCACCATTCTACAATCATATCGAACTAATGCGCCACAAATCCTAGATGTCCTCATGCAGCAGAATGCAATGTATGGTACGATTGAAGAGCAGGCTTATATTGACAAAGTCTACCCCGATACACCAAAGATATCCGTAGACTATGCCATCCTAGAGCGTGCGGACAATGTCTATACCATACCCGCTGACATCGGTTGGAGCGACCTTGGTACTTGGAATAGTCTTCACGCATACATGAGTCGTGATAGTGACGTAGTAAGTGTGGGACATAATATCCATCTCATTGACTCAAAAGACATCATCGTCATCTCCAATAATCACAAAAAAATCGTCATCAAAGGCCTCAATAATTATATTGTAGTTGATGAGGACAATGCCCTTTTAATCTACCCCAAATCTGATGAACAAGAGATCAAAGGGGTGGTGCAGGACCATATAAAGTAAATTACTGATACAATAGTTGTGAAATAATGGCCAGTATATTAGCCATGTTGATGTAAAATACTTAAATTTGTGTAATATATTAGATATTTATGAATCCATATAGTGTTAAACCATTGCCTTCAGACGTTCAGACATCTCTTGCGGAAAAATTCAGGAGATTGCGCAAATCACAATCCTTTACCCAAGAAGGAATGGCCACTAGGTCCGGAGTTTCTCTAGGTAGTCTCAAACGATTTGAACATTCAGGACAGATATCATTGGAGTCACTGCTCAAATTGGCACACTTATTGGATCGGATGGAAGATTTTAAAAGTATTTTTGTACAGAATGATGACCTTAAGCGATTAGAAAAACTATTCGACACTTGATACCTACTTCCAAAATATCAGTAAGGTTAAATCTTCAGGGCGAAGTACACGATGTCGGTAGTTTGGTCTCAGATGCCAATATGATTTATTTTAAGTATGATGAAGTTTTTTTAGCGAAGGGGTTTAATATTTCGCCTATTGTGCTTCCTTTTAATACTAACATTAATAAAGCAGATACCCATATTTTTGACTTATTATATGGCGTTTTTGCAGACTCTTTGCCTGATGGATGGGGTAGATTGCTGATGGATAGATATTTTTTGAGTCACCATAGGCATTTAAATATAATCACGCCTTTGGATCGGTTGTCGTTGATTGGTCGTTTTGGCATGGGAGCACTAGAGTTTTATCCAGAGACATTTCTTCAGGAACATATATCAGATGCATTAGATGTTGATTTTCTTTATTCGGAGTCACAACAAGTATTGGATGAAGTATCTACGGAAAGTAAAATCAATTATTTATACCAACTTGGTGGTTCATCAGGTGGCGCAAGACCTAAAGTATTGGTCAATTATGACTTTAATACCCACATCATCTCGTCTGATATTGAAGGGAATATTGGAAGTGTCCCTTGTATTTTGAAGTTTCCGTCATCTACTGATCTTGCAGATATTGCCCACATTGAATATGCATATTATTTGATGGCAAAGCAAGCAGGAATAGAAATGTCTAAATCTGAACTAATCAAAAGTACCAAAGGGAAATACTTTTTTATTACCCAAAGATTTGATAGGGATCAATTCGGGAAGCTTCACATGCACTCAGCAGCGGGACTGCTACATGATGATTTTAGGTATAGCAAGATGGATTATGGACATTTGATGGATGCTGCTTTTAGAATGGAAAAGTCTGTTTCTGCTTACGAAAAGATATTACGAGTGGCATATTTCAATTTGTTGACAAACAATAGAGATGACCATAGTAAAAACTTTTCTTTTTTGATGGATGGACTTGGTCAGTGGCGTGTCTCGCCGGCTTATGATCTGATTTATTCTACTACTTCTCACGGATATCATTCTACATCCTTCGATGGTGAAAGCAAAAATCCATCACTAAAAAACATTAAATCTTTGGCTGATATATTTAAGGTTAGTAACATAAATCATATTATTGATCAAGTCAATGAATCGGTCAGCCAATGGAAACATTTTGCCAACATAGCAGGTGTATCTGTGCAGACTTCTAATATCATTGGAAAGTATATAGATCAAAAAATTAGTAATTGATCATTAGGGCTTTACATTGGATTGTTCGTTTACGAAAATATGCACTTTGGTGTATGAACATTTGCAGTTTGCAGTATGAATATCTGCATGTTAGGTTTATGATTATTTGCAGTAGACCTCATCGGTGATAATTTTTTTACTAAAACAATAACACGTATCTCAACAAAAAAGACCATAGCACTTGTAGCAAATTCCACATGGAATATCTATAATTTCAGACTAAACTTAATAGACAAGTTTATTGAAGAAGGTATGGATGTAGTCGTGATTGCACCTGTAGACGTGTATCTTACCTACAAGGAGAAGTACCCGACAGTACGACATTATGGATTGAGATTATTGGATAGAGATAGTACTAATCCTATCAAAGATATATTGTTGTTATTAGAACTGATCAGAAGGTATAGGAAAATAAAACCCGATCTAATTCTTCATTTTACCAACAAGCCGAATATTTATGGGGGCATCGCCGCCAGGATTGCTGGAATCAAATCTATAGCCGTAGTGACTGGACTTGGATATGCATTTATCAACAAAGGATTTGTGCGTAAAATGATGACTTTGTTGTATCGTTTTTCAGCTCAATATCATCATAAATTTATTTTTGAGAATATAGAAGACCGAGAGTTATTTGCGGAGTTAGGCATAGTATCCGGTGCCAAAGCTATCTCTGTCAAAGGTTGCGGTGTGGATATAGCATGGTATCACCCATATCCGAATGGAAAAGCGAAAGGCAAGACTATATTTACGTTTATCGGAAGACTGTTGTATGATAAAGGCATTAGAGAATTTGTAGAAGCTGCACGTCGGACAAAAGTCATCAGGGATGATGTTGAATTTTGGGTAGTAGGTGAATTGGATGCAGAAAACCCTGCTACGATAGACAAAGATGATTTGGTACGATGGGTTGACGAGGACGTGGTATATTATCATGGATTTATCAAAGATGTCAGAAATATAATTGCAGATTCCGACTGTATTGTTTTACCTTCGTACAGAGAAGCTATACCAAGAACAATCACAGAAGGTATGTCAATGGCGAAGCCTGTCATAACGACGGATACCGCTGGCTGTAGAGAAGCAGTGGACGATGGCGAGAATGGATATTTGGTTGAGATACGTAATTCGGAAGCACTTAAAGAAGTATTCCAAAAATTTATGAGTTTGGATGATCACCAAAAAATTGAGATGGGTCGGGCAGGTAGAGAAAAAGTGATTAGAGAATTTGATGATAAAAAAATAGCTCAGGAGATATTTGATATTGTTGATAAATCTATGTAATTAGAGATGGGACCACGTTTGTCTTAGCGTCCCGCTA